>CAZNIX010000295.1:0-6274 GCA_964573125.1 uncultured Thermoanaerobaculia bacterium | reverse complement strand
GGTCGGGTCGGCGAGGACGGCGAGGACGGCGAGGACGGCGAGGACGGCGAGGACGGCAGTTCTCACTCGAGACATGGGCTCTCCTTCTGGTGTTGACGCCGAGCGCGGCGTTCGGCGGCGCCGCGCGGCGCGACGCGCTCGCGGTTCCGAGGCGCGCCGCGCGTCCCGAGGTTACCCCAGCGGCGCGCCGCGCCGCCTCACGCCCGCGACAGCCGCTTGAGGCTGGCGCGCAGCAGGTCGGAGAAGTCGGCCTCGGGGGCGGCGCGGCGGGCTTCGATCACGGCGCGCTCGGCCAGCGGGCGCTTGTAGCCGAGGTTGACCAGGGCCGAGACCAGGTCCTCGTCGCCGGGGCCGGCGGCGGCGACCGCCTCGGGCTCGGCGGCCAGCTCGCGCACCTTGTCGCGCAGCTCGAGCACCATCCGCTCGGCGGTCTTCTTGCCCACCCCCGGGATCCCCGACAGCCGCACCAGGTCGCCGCCGGCGATCGCCCGGATCAGCTCGGCCGGCGGCAGGCCCGAGAGGATCACCCGCGCCAGCCGCGGCCCGATCCCCGAGACCCCGATCAGCCGCTCGAACAGGCGCTTCTCGGTCTCGGTCCAGAAGCCGTAGAGGCTGATCGCGTCCTCGCGCAGGTGGGTATGGACGTGGAGCGAGGCGGCGGCGCCGTCGCCGAGCCGGTCCAGCTCGTAGTAGGTCGAGACCGGGATGTGCACCTCGTAGCCCACCCCGCCGACCTCGAGCAGCACGCGCTCCGGGCTCTTGGCGATCACGGTGCCCTTGAGATGGCCGATCATTGCTACACCCGCTCCCGGTGGATCTTCCAGCGCCCGACCACCTCCTCGCCGCGCACCACCCAGCACGCGTCGAAGCAGGGGACGGTCAGGCAAGAGTGGTTGGGCAGGACGCGCACCCGGGCGCCGAGCGGGAGCGGAGCGGAGACGACGCCGTGCTCCTGGGAGAGCGAGCGCACGTGCAGCCGCTCGCTCGGCCGCCCCGCGCGGTACTGCTCGGCGTCCTCGTAGAGCGCGCCCATCCCCCAGCGCCAGGCCTCGCCGAGGTGGAGCGGACCGGGGTCCTTCGAGAGCGCGAGCGCGCCGGCGTCGACGACCGCGTGGTCCGCCCGGCGGGAGACCGCGCTCGCGAGCACGGTCAGCGCGCAGTCGGCGGCGGCGCAGGTGCCGAGCGCGACCTGGGTGCCGTCGTAGAGCGCGTAGTTGCCGGGGCGCGCCTCGGTCGCGCCGTCGAGGCGCTCGGCGGCCGCCATCGCCGGCGTCGAGCCGAGCGAGACCGCGGGCACTTCGATCCCCTCGCCGCGCAGCCGCTCGGCGAGCCCGACCACGGCGCGCCGCTCCTCTTCGGCGACCCGGCGCGCGCCCGCGCGGTCGGCGACGCCGTAGGCGTGGCCGGAGTGGGTGAGCAGGCCGGCGAACCGGAGCCGCGGCGAGCCGGCGAGGCGGCGCGCGAGCGCGAGCGCCTCCGGCGAGTCCGGATCGACGCCGGCGCGGCCGTAGCCGCAGTCGACCTTGAGCCACGCGCGCACGCGCGCGCCCTCGCCCTCGAGCGCGGCGATCGCCTCCTCGGAGTCGACGACCACGCCGAGCCGCACCCGCTCGGCGAGCCGGCGCACCTCGCCGAGCCGGCCGAGGATGACCGGGAACGCCCAGGTCAGGTCGTCGAAGCCGGCGGCGGCGAACGCGCGCCCCTCCTCGAGGGTCGACACCGTGAGCCCGGCCGCGCCCAGCTCGCGCTGGCGGCGCGCGACCTCGACGCACTTGTGAGTCTTGACGTGCGGGCGGAGCCGGACGCCGAGCGCCGCCGCGCGCTCGGCCATCCGCGCGAGGTTGGCCTCCAGGCGGTCGAGGTCGAGCAGCAGCGCCGGGGTCGGCAGCTCGTCGAGCGCGCGCGGGAGCGGGCGGGGGGCGGAGCCGGCGGTCACGGCCGCCGATTGTAGCCGCGCGCCGGCGGGGAACCCGGCAAACGCCCCCGGCGGGCCGCCGGGCGCCAGCACGCGAGCCGCGCGGAGCGCCCGATCCGCGTCGCGACCGCGGCGCCGGCGCGGTCCGCCGGCGATGGTCTAGACTGCCGGCGGCCCGAGCCGCCATCCGCCGCGATGCCGACCTACCTCGATCTCGAGCGCTGGACCCGGCGCGCCCACTTCGAGCTCTTCCGCGGCTACGACCATCCGTTCTTCAACCTCTGCGCTCCGCTCGAGGTCACCGCGCTGCGCGCCGCGACCGGCGGCGAGAGCGGCCGCTCGTTCTTCCTCGCCGCGCTCTGGCTCTCGCTCGTCACGGCCAACGAGATCGAGCCCTTCCGCTACCGCCTGCGCGGCGAGCGGGTGCTCGTCCACGAGGTCGTCCACGGCAGCGGCACGATCCTGCGCCCCGACGGCACGTTCGGCTTCGCCTACTTCGATTTCGACCCCGCGTTCGGCCGCTTCCACGAGCGCGCGGCGCGCACGGTCGAGCGCGTGCGCGCGAGCCGGGCGGTCGAGCCCGCGGCCGGGCGCGACGACCTGATCCACTACTCGGTGATCCCGTGGGTCGCGTTCACCAGCTTCGCCCACGCCCGCCACCTGGGCAGCGGCGATTCGGTGCCGAAGATCGTCTTCGGCAAGGTCTACCCGGAAGGCGGCGGCGAGCGCATGCCGGTCTCGGTCGAGGTCCACCACGCGCTCGCCGACGGCCTCGACGCCGGCCGCTTCTACCAACTCCTAGCCGCCCGCTTCGCCCAGCCGGTCTTCGTCTGATCCCCCGACCCGGCGGCAGCAGGACACGCGCCCACAGGCGCGCGGGGCCGAAGGCCCCGGACTCGGGGGAGGGGACCCCGCAGGACCGCGCTCTTGCGGGGAGGGGGGTTGGAACAACCCCCCTGAACAAAACCGCTCGCCGGGCCCGAGCTCTTCCACCAGCCTCGCGTCGTAGTTGACGCCGAGCTCGAGCTTGCGCTGCTCGATCAGCGCGTTGAGCAGCCGTCCGAGGCGCTCCTCCTCGAGCCGCTCGCGGGTGGCCGCGCGCGCGGCCGCGAACTCCTCGGGATCCCAGGCGGTGCGCGCGGCGACCTCGAACAGCACCGCGCCCTGGGCGGTGCCGTAGGGCCCGCCGACCTCGCCCACCTCGAGCGCCATCGCCGCCTCGGCGATCGCCGGCTGCTGGCCGAGGCCGGGGATCGCGGCGCCGCGGCCGAACTCGCCGCTGTCCTGGATCTGGAGGCCGAGCCGCTCGGCGACCTCATCGAAGGTCGCCCGGCCCTCGGCGATGTCGGCGGCGCCGTTGCCGAGCAGCTCCATCGCGAGCTGCTGACGGTGCTCCTTCTCGACCGCCTGACGCACCGCGGCCTCGACCTCCTCGAGCGCCGGGTCGCGCGGCTCGAGTACCTCCTCGACCGCCGCCAGGGCGAACCCGCGCGGCACCCGCACCGGCTCCGAGAGCTTCCCGGGGGCGAGGCCGAAGACCGCGCCGACGAACTCGGCCGAGCGCCCGATGCCGGGGATCAGGTCCTCGCGGCCGAACGGCCCGACCTGCTGGAACAGCAGCGCGTCGTCGGCGTCGGCGGTCGAGCGCAGGGCGGCCGCGGCGACCTGGTCGCCCTCGGCGCGCAGGCTCTGCGACAGCTCCTGCGCGCGCCGCTCGGCGGTCTCGAGCACGCGCTCGCCGAGCATGCGGGCGCGGATGCGCGGCGCCGCCTCGTCGAACGGCTGGAGCCCGGCCTCGCGGCGGCCGGTGACCTCGAGCAGGTGGACGCCGAACGGGGTTTCGAGCGGTCCGACCAGCTCGCCGAGGGGCGCCGCGAACGCCGCCTGCTCGAACTCCGGGGTCATCCGGCCGCGGCCGAAATAGCCGAGACCGCCGCCGCGGGCCGCGCTCCCCGGGTCTTCGGAGACCTCGGTCGCGACCTGGGCGAACGCCTCGCCGCCCGCGATGCGGGCGCGGATCGCCGCCAGCTCCCGCCGCGCCTCGTCCGCCGTGCGGTCCTCGCCCACGCGCAGCAGGATGTGGCGCGCCTCGACCTGCTCCTCCTGGGTGAACTCGTCGGCGTGAGCGTCGTAGTAGGCGCGCACCTCGTCGTCGCCGACCTCGACCTGCTCGCGCAGGCGGGCGGTGTCGACCAGCAGGTAGGCGACCCGGCGCTGCTCGGGGAGGCGGAACTCGTCGCGCTGCCCCTCGAGGTGGGCGGCCAGCTCCTCGCGGCTCGGCTGCCAGCCCTCGCCCAACCCCGCCGCCGGCTGCTGGAGGTAGCGGATGGCGGCACGCTCGACCTCCGCGCGGTGGGCCTGCTCGACCTCGGCGTCGGTGACGTAGACGCTCTCGGCGAGGATGCGGTTGAGCTTTTCGAGCAGCAGGTCCTGGCGCAGCGCGCTTTCGAAGCGCTCGGGCGTGTAGCCGGCGCGCTGCAGCCGGCTGCGGTACTCCTCGGCGCCGACGAAGCGGCCCTGCTCGTCCTGGAACAGCTCGTGGACCCTCGCGCGCACCTCGTCGTCGCCGGCCGCGAGCCCGAGGCGGCGCGCCTCGCCGATCAGCACCACCTGCTCGACCGCCCGCTCGAGCGCCTGCCGGCCGAGCCCGAACTGCTCCGCCACCTCGGGGGTGAACGCCTCGCCGAAGGTCTGGCGGTAGAAGTTCTCGAGATTTTTGTACTCGCGACGGATGTCCTCGTAGCTGACCGACTCGCCGCCGACGGTGGCGGCGGTGCCGGTGGCGCCGCCGCGCAGGCCGGTGGCGACGCCGCCGAAATCGACGAACACGAAGAGCACGAAGACCGCGATCACCGCCCACAGCACCCACGAGAGGTACTTCAGGTTGTCGCGGAAGACCTTGAGCATCGGGACTTTCCTTTCTCGGCCCGGAGAACCTTCGCGACGCGGCGAGAGCCCGGGCGGCGGACGCCCGGGCCGGACCCGGAAGGAGTGAGACTCTACCAGGGGGACCGGCGGCCGGCAAGCGCCGGCCGGACGCGATCGCGCACCGCTCTGCTATATTCGTTTTTCTCCCCATCGCCCGGAGGTCGGCCCGTGACGCCCCGCCCCAGCTTCGCCCCTTTCCGCGTGCGCCGGGGCTGGTACACGCTGTCGGTCGACGCCCTGCGCGGCTGGCTGGTCTTCGGCTCGCTCCTCGCGCTCGCCGGCGCCGGCTGGTTCGGCTACCGCCTGCTCGAGGAGTACAACCTGCGCGCCGAGGCCGAGGGGCGGATCGCCGAGGCGCGCCAGCTCGCCGCGCGGGTGCAGCAGACCCGGGGCGCCTCGCGCTTCCGCAGCGAGTACGAGACCGGCTGGCGCTACCTCCAGGGCGCGCGCCGCGCGTTCGACGGCGGCGACTACCGCGCGGCGGCGCGCGAGGGTTCGCTGTCGCGCAACGTGCTGCTCGCGATCCTCGACTCGCTCGACCACCGCGGGGGCGGCGGCGACGCCAGCATCATCGCCATCGCCGGCCGCGTCGAGTACCGCCGCGGCGGCGCCGGCGACTGGCAGCCGGCGCGCGCCCGGGTGGCGCTCGCCCAGGGCGACTACGTGCGCACCGCCGGCAACGGCTCGGCGGAGATCATGTTCGCCGACGGCACCCTCTACACGGTGCGCCCGAACACCAGCTTCGTGGTCTCCGCCACCGGCAACGGCGCCGACCGCGAGCGCGCGATCGCGATGGACTACGGCTGGGTCAACCTCAACACCGCGAGCCGGCCGGCGCGGGTGACCACCCCGGCCGCCGAGGCGCGCGTGCGCGAGCAGTCGGAGGCCTACGTCGCCTACGACGCCGCCGCCGAGCGCGCCCGCTTCGGCGCCTTCCGCGGCTCGCTCGAGGTCGCCGCCGGCGACGATACCGTCGCCGTCGCCGAGCTCGAGGAGGCGCAGCAGCTCCGCGGCCGGCTGACCCCGGTGCGGCCGCTGCCCGGCCGCCCGCAGGCGGTCGAGCCGCCCGACAACTTCGAGCTCGACGCCGGAGCCAACCGCGAGCTGGTGCTCGCGTGGCGGCCGGTCGAGGGCGCGGCCCGCTACGCGCTCCAGGTCTCGCGCCACCCGCTGTTCGCCGACAACGTGATCGACGTCGCCGACCGCGACGGCACCCGCGCCACCCTCGGCCTGCGCGGCGAGGGGAGCTTCCAGTGGCGGGTGGCGGCGCTCGACCGCGCCGGCGCCCGCGGGCCGTGGAGCCCGGCGCGGCGGTTCCGGATCGCGTTCCCGGCCGGCGAGGGCGCCGCCGGTGCGGCCGCCGGGAGCGCCGCGGCCGCCGGCGGCGACGCCGGCGACGTCGAGCCGCCGGCGCGGGCGCTGGCGGAGGTC
>CAZNIX010000294.1:0-6298 GCA_964573125.1 uncultured Thermoanaerobaculia bacterium | reverse complement strand
CCGGGCGAGCGCGTCGCGCGCGGCCATGTCGCCGCGGCGGGCGCGCCGGATCAGCTCCTGATCGCCGGCCGGCCCCCCGGGGGGCGGCGTCGCGCGCGGCGCGGTGGGGCTCACCATCGACGGCATCAGGGCCAGGTCGGCGTTCACGGCTGCCGCTACGCGGCGGCGCCGAGGATATTCCAACCCGTCGCCGCGGTAGGCTGCGCCCGCGATGGACGAGCGCGCGCCGGTCGAGGTCTCGGTCGTGGTGCCGACCCACGACCGCATGGACACCCTGCCCGAGGTGCTGGCGGCGGTCGAGGCGCAGGCGGCGCCGTTCCCGTTCGAGCTGATCGTGGTCGACGACGGCTCGGGCGCGGACACCGCCGCCTTCCTCGCCGGCCGCGCCTTCCGCGTCCCGGCGCGGGCGATCCGGCAGGACAACCGCGGCCCGGCGGCGGCGCGCAACGCCGGCGTCGCCGCCGCGCGCGGCCGGCTGGTGGCCTTTCTGGGGGACGATACCGTCCCGCAGGAGGGATGGCTCGCCGCCCACCGCGCCGCCCACGCCCGCCGCGGCGACCCGCCCGCGCTGGCGGTGTTCGGCTACACCGGCTGGCACCCGCGGCTGCGGCGCACGGCGTTCCTCGACTACATCAACGAGTTCGGCCTGCAGTTCGGCTACGCGATCATCGACGACCCCGACGACGTGCCGTTCAACTTCTTCTATACCTCGAACCTCTCGCTGCCGCGGGCGCTGCTCGCCGCCGAGCCGTTCGACCTCGGCTTCCCCTACCCGGCCTGGGAAGACATCGAGACCAGCTACCGGCTGACCCGCCGGCGCGGCATGAAGCTGGTCTACGAGCGGCGCGCGCGCGCCGCCCACGACCACCCGACCGACCTCGCGCGCTTCGCCGCGCGCCAGGAGCGCGCGGGCTACTCGGCGGTGGTGTTCTGGCGCCGGCACCCGGAGCTGGGATCGTTCCTCGGCGTCGGCCCCGAGGGTCCGCCGCCGCTGCCGCCGGCCGGCCGCCAGCGCCGCCGCGAGGCGCTGGTCCAGGCCTTGCAGAAACTCCCGGTGAGACTGCCGGCCCTGTGGGAGGAAGTGCTCCGCTACCATTACATCCGGGGCCTCCGCCGGGCCTGGACCGAGCTCGAAGAGCGGCCCGATCCGGGCGCTCCGGACGGAGGCGGAGGGGCCGCGAAAGGAGACCGATCGCCATGATCCACACTGCGAACAAGAACAAGCGGCGGCTGGCGGCGTGGATCGCCGCCGGCGGCTGCGGCCTCTGGCTGCTCGCCCAGGCCGTCCCGGCCGACGCCCAGGCCTCGCGCACGCGGCCGGGGGGCGGCTCGTCGTCGGGCGGCTCCTCGTCCTCGTCGTCGGGGAGCGGCTCGTCGGCGAGCGGCTCGTCCGGCGGCTCGTCGTCGGGGCCGGTCCGGGTCGAGCGCACCCGGCCGTCCGGGGGTTCCTCCGGCGGGCCGACCGTGGTCGACAAGCGCCGGCCCGGCCGCAGCGGCGACTTCGTCGTCGGCCGCTTCCACCACCATCACTTCGGCTGGTGGGGCTATCCCTACTACGGGGGTGCCTGGTGGCTGGGCTGGAGCTGGTGGTACCCGTCGTGGGGCTACCCGTACTACGGCTACCCCTACGGCCATCCCCCGTACGGGGGCCGGGTCTACCCGCACGGCGGTGCGGCCCTCGGCGCGCTCGACACCGACGTCTGGCCGGCCCGGACCCAGGTCTGGATCGACGGCCGGTACGTCGGCTTCGTCGACCAGTTCGACGGCTTCCCGCGCTACCTGTGGCTGGAGCAGGGCACCTACGACGTGGTCTTCTACCTCGAGGGGTTCCGCACCCTGGCCCGCCAGTACACGGTCTACCCGGGGCTGGTGATCGACGTCGAGGACCGCCTGGAGCCGGGCGAGTCGATCCACCCGACCGAGCTGGCGCCGAAAGAAACGCCGCGCGCCGAAGCCCGCGAGCGCGCGGAGCCCGCGCGGGCGGCCGCCGCCGAGCCCGAGTGGGAGCGCCGGGTGCGCGCCGACCGCGAGGCGGCGCGGGGCCCGGAGGCCGTCGAGGCGGAGCTCGACGGCGCCCGGCTGCTGCTGGCGGTGCGCCCCTCCGACGCCGCGGTCTACCTCGACGGCGAGTTCGTCGGCACCGCCGGCGAGCTGTCGGACCGCGCCGGCGGCCTCGCGGTCGAGGCCGGCGAGCACGAGCTGTCGGTGGTGCGGCCGGGCTACGCCCCGCGCGCGATCGAGTTCGAGGTCGAGGCCGGCGACGAGCTGAGCCTCGACATCGACCTCGAAGAGTCGGCGTGAGGGAGACCCTCAGGCGTCCTCCGGCTCGGCGCCGCGGGCGCGGCGCTTGAGGGTCTCGCGCTCCATCGTCAGCAGCCAGCGCTTCTTTTCCTTGCCGCCTATCCAGCTCCCGATGCCCGACTTGTTGGTCACCACCCGGTGGCAGGGGATGACGATCGGGATCGGGTTCTCCATCAGCGCGGCGAGCACCATCCTGTAGGCGTCGGGCCGGCCGGCGGCGAGCGCGAGGTCGCCGTAGGTGCGGGTGCGGCCGTAGGGGATCTTGGCCGCCTCCTTGAGCACCCGGCGCGCGAAGCCGCCGACGCCCGAGGCGCCGAAATCGGGCGCCAGCCGCAGGTTGGTGCGCGCGCCGGCGAAGTACTCCGACAGCCGCCCGAACAGCTCGTCGCAGAAGTCCGAGCCGTCGAGCTCGGCGAACGACACGAACCCCTTGCGCTGAGCGCGCTTGGGGTTGACCAGCACCCGCGTGACCTTGCCCCCGACCAGCTCCATGCCGACGGTGCCGATCGGCGACGGCATCAGGAAGCGCAGCAGCTCGGGGGTCTCTCCCCACTCCTCTCCCGAGCCGTTGCCCGGCGTCTGCATGGGGCGGGAGATTACCACGCGGCGGGGCACCGCCGCGATCGCCGATCGAGCCCGAAGGAGCCGAAGAGCAGACGGGTTCCAGTCGAGCGGTCGCAGCAGTGCGGCGGGAAGCCGGCACCGGCGGGCTCCCGGTCCGCGGCCAAGGCGCCGCGTCCTTGGGCATGCGCATCGCTTCTTCGTATATAGTGCGCCGCAATCGTGGATCGCCAGAAGGAGATTCGCCGCTGGAGCTGGCGGCTGCGCGACCTGATGAGGGAAGCGGGCCGCACGCAGCGCTCGCTGGAGCTGGAAGCGGGCTGGGGCAAGGGCTACCTGACGCAGGTGCTGCGCGACGGACGGCCGGCGCTCAAGGTCGAGCACGTGCTGACGATCCTCAATCTGCTCGGCGTGACGATCGAGGGCTTCTTCAGCGGTCTCTACGACCTGCATCCTGGTCAGGGGGCGGGGATGGACGCGGCGGCGGTCGAGCGCATGATCGACCGGCGACTTGACGAGTTGCTGTCGGCCGAGCGCGCGGAGCGTCAGCGTCAGCTCGAGCGGCTGCGGGCGGAGATCCAGAAGCTGCGCACCGGCGCCGAGCGGCGGAGCCCGCAGGAGGTGCGGAAAGCGGTCGAGGACGCGCTCGCGCGCGAACTGCGGCGGCTGGCCGAAAGCGCGGCGAAGGAGGGGGGGAGGAAACGGCCGAAGAAGCCCGCGCCGGCGGCTCCGGAGGAGTCGCCCAGGGAGGAGACCGACGGTGCCGAACCGGAATGAGCCGCCCGACGACCCGCTCGCAGAGCTGCTCGATCGGATGATCGGCGGCGGGCGCGCCGCGGCGGCGGAGGTGGCGCAGGCCCGCGAGTATGCCGAGCGGCTGGTCAACCGCATGCTGCCGCTCGGCATGGCCCCACGCCGGCTGCTGCTCGCCAACGTGCGCGAGGAGATGCTCGAGGCCGTGAGCCAGCGGTTGCGCGACGAGGCACGCTCGCGACGGCACGCCAGACCGCGCGAGACGCTGCGGCTCGCCGGGCTAGCGGTGGAGGCGGCGGAGGGGATGGGGGAGGAGGATGAGGAGAGGGACCGGCGAGCGCAGGCGCTCGCCGAGGCGCTGACCGAGCGCGGCAACGCCCGGCGGCTGGTCGGTGATCTCGCCGGGGCGGAGCGGGACTTCGCGAAGGCGGGGTGGCTGCTGAACGAGCACGGCGGCGATTCGCTCGCCGAGGCGGAGCTGCTGTCGCTGAGGGCGTGCCTCGAGACGGACCGGCGCCACTTCGCGAAGGCGATCGAGCTGGCAGACGAGGCTTGCTCGCTGTACGCGTACTACGGCCAGGTGAGCGGCGCGCTCTCCAGCCTGATCCAGCTCGGAGCGCTGCACGGCTATGCCGGCCGGCACGAGGAGGGGATCGACACGCTCGGCTGCGCCGTCGAGCTGGCAGTCGATCTCGGGGATGCCAAGGACCTCCTGCACGTCGCCAACAACGTCGCGTTTCTGTTCGCCGAGGCCGGGCTCGCGGCGGATGCGGCGGCGGTCGTCGATCTCGCCCGCGAGCTGTGCGACCAGGTGGGCACGCGCCGCGACGGACTACGGCTCGACTGGCTGTCGGCCCGGATTCGGGCCGACCAAGGCCATCACGCCGCGGCGACGATCATCCTCTCCGACCTGCGCGCGGCCTACACCGACGACGGGTTGCCCCACGAAGCGGCGCTCGTGTCGCTCGAGCTGGCGCTGGCTTTCGCGCGGCAGGGGCGGCGCGTGGAGCTGCGCCACCTGGCCGAGGAGACGGCGGAAGCCTTCCGCCTCCTCGGCGTCGAGCGCGAGGCGATCGGGGCGCTCGCCCTCCTCGCCCAGGCCGACGCCGAGGAAGCGGCGGAGCTGACCGCGCGCCTCGCGGCGGCCGTGCGCCGGGCGCGGAGGCACGGTGAAGCCTAGCCTAGCTGCCCGGGTCCCAGTGCGGACCGCCGTCGGTCTCGGAGTTGGCCGGTGGTTCAGCATTGGCCGGCGGGGGCGGGGCCGCCGGGGGCGTCTCGTCGCTCGCTGTGACGAGGCGCGGGGCGTCCGGTCCGAGGTCGCCTAGCCGACACCGAACCCAATCGGCCAGCGCGGTGAGCCAGCCAGTCCGCGAAGCGCCGGCTTCGGGTGAGTCCCTGTCGACGAGGCCGATCGCGGTAGCCGGGGCGGCGGCGAGCAAGAGCGCCAAAGCGGCCGCGGAGACGCAGTGCAGAGAGCGGGGCATGGTGCCCTCCTTGGGATCGCCTCCCGCGTCCTCCGCAGCCCCCATCGGCAACGGGGCGCGGGGGCAGGTGCACAAGGGTGCCTGCGCATGCTAGTGGCGGGCGCGATCGCGTGGCACAGGGAACGCTCGGGCGCGCAAGTGACGTGGCGAGAGTCATTTGCAATTCGCATCTTCAGCCCGTGTATCTCATCTCCATACGGGTCAGCCATACGCACATACTCTCGAAAGACACAGATTGCGGATGGACTTGCAATAAGCAGAAGAGTCGTCTATAGTGCGTATAAGACGGCTATGGAAAACGGCGGAGATGCGAGACGTCGGGTGCGTGATCTCGAGGGGCGATGAGGAGTGGGGCCGAGGGTGATCGGGATGAGGAGGTGGAGAGGCCGGGTGGAGGTGGGCGGAGGGCTGCGGGCGGCCCGGAGCCGGGTTCGCCGGTGTGGAGCAACCTGTTCCTGCGGTTGTGTCTGCGGGGCGGGGAGCTGGTGTGGCGGCTGCCGCGGCTGGGCGACAAGGAGCGGGCAGCGGCCGCCTCGGGCGGTATCGATCCCGCCCGGACGGGCGGAAGCAGGGACTAGACATTTGCCGACACATCTATTTTACGTGCGCAATCGAACCCTTGACATGACGCGCCGGCACCCCCTATAGTCCCGGCGGTTTGCTTCGATGAATAGATGGTGATGCAATTACCCGGGGTCGACCGTTGACCCCACGTCAACGAAACCAGCGGACGGCGGCCGCGCGGCACCGCAGCGCGGACGTGGGCGCGCTCGTCCGGTCCTTCTCTGTCCGCCCGCGGCCGCGACCCAGCGGGTCGCTCGGCGCGACCATCGGCGGGTACTTCCGCCTCGCTGCCCGCCACGAGGCTGTGGCCGCTCGCGTACGCCGCAGCCTCGCCGCGTCCGCCGTCGCCCTCATTCTCGGCACGCCCCTTTTCGCCCAGGACACCGACCCGCCGGTGATCCAGGTGCTGGAGGGAGGCGCCGCGATCGCCGACGGGGCGCTGTTCGATCACGCGGTGACGCTGACCATCGAGGCGACCGACGCCTCGCCGCCGGTCGAGGTGGTGGCGACGCTCGACGGCGCCGCGTTCGCCTCCGGCGGGACGGTTTCGGGCGAGGGGGTGCACCAACTCGCGATCACCGCGACCGACGCGGTGGACAACCAGGCGACGGTGAGCCTGTCGTTCGAGATCGACA
>CAZNIX010000293.1:0-6313 GCA_964573125.1 uncultured Thermoanaerobaculia bacterium | reverse complement strand
CCGTCCGCCTCGCCCCCGGCCGCGACAAGTCGGTGCGCGGCGGCCACCCGTGGCTCTACTCGGGGGCGATCGCGGCGGTCGAGGGGCCGGCCGACGCGCCGCTCGCGCGCGTGGTCTCGGCCGCCGGCGAGCCGCTCGGGATCGGCTTCTGGAGCCCGCGCTCGGAGCTCCGGGTGCGCCTGCTCGCCGGCGTCGACCCGCGCGCCGAGCCCGCGATCGACCGCGCCTACTTCGCCGCCCGGCTGGCCGAGGCCTGCGCGCTGCGCGCGGCCGTGGTGCCGGCGGAGACCACCGGCTACCGGGTGCTCAACGCCGAGGGCGACGGCGTGCCCGGCTGGACCGTCGACCGCTTCGGCGACGTCCTGGTCAGCCAGATCACCGCCGCCGGCCTCGAGGCGCTGCGCAGCGCGGCCTACGCCGCGCTGGCCGCGGCGCTCCCCGGGGCGGCGATCGTCCAGGCCAACACCCTCCCCGCGCGGCGCGCTGAGGGGCTGCCCCAGGGGCTCGAGACGATCGCCGGCGAGCCGCCCGCCGAATCACCGTTCACCGAGTGCGGCCTGCGCTTCGCGGCCGACGTCGCCGCCGGCCAGAAGACCGGCTTCTACCTCGACCAGCGCGAGAACCGCCGGCTCGCCGGGCGGCTCGCCGCCGGCCGCGACGTGCTCGACCTCTTCGCCCACGCCGGCGCGTTCGGCGCCCACGCCCTGGCCGGCGGCGCGCGCCGGCTGGTCGCGGTCGAGTCCTCGGCGCGGCTGATCGAGCGCGGCCGGCGCCAGCTCGCCGACAACGGCCTCGGTCGCGGTCCCGGGGGCGAGACCGCCGAGTGGGTGCACGCCGACGCCTTCGCCGACCTGCGCCGGCGCACCGAGAGCTACGGGCTCGTGGTCTGCGATCCGCCGCCGCTCGCCCGCCGGCGCGCCGAGCGCGAGCGCGCGGCGCGCGCCTACAAGGACCTCAACCGCCTGGCGCTCGCCCGCGTCGCCCCCGGCGGGTTCCTGCTCACCTTCTCGTGCAGCGCCGCGATCGACGCCAAGCTCTTCCGCCAGATCCTCTGGTCGGCGGCGCAGGAGGCCGGCGTCCGCGCGGCCCTCCTCGCCCCGCTCGCCGCCGCCCCCGACCACCCGGTCGCGATCGGCCATCCCGAGGGCGAGTACCTCAAGGGGTGGCTGATCGCGGTGCGGTGAGCGGCACGACGGCACGGCGCGCGCCGGTCCGCGTCTGGCCACGGATGCCGCCGATCAGGAGGGCTTCCGGCGCCCCGTCGTCAGGTCGAGATAGAGGTGGCGGGCGATGGTCTGGAGCCCGCGTACCAGCTCGGCGAACGCCGGCTCGAGGTCGGGCCGCACGGACGGCTCGGCGCCGAGGAAACGCGGCAGGTCGACGCCCTCGGGCGGGGCGCCCGGCCCGGTGCCCCCGGCCTCGGCGGCGCCGCGGAGCGGGCGGTCGCTGACCACGTCGAGCGCGTCGTCGAGCTTGCCGAGGTAGAGGTCGAGGGCGTCGAGGATCTTGCCCAGGTTGTCGAGCGTCGGCTTTTTGACCCCGTTCTCGTAGTTGCTGAGCATGGCCGCGGAGATCCCGGCCTCGCGCGCCAGCTCCTTCTGGCTCCACCGCCGCTCGCGGCGCAGCGCCACGATCGCCTTGCCGAAGTGGTCGAAGCGGCCCATGGTCTCCTCGGTCTGCCATATCCTGGTGGGCAAGTAATTATCTCACGATTGCGAGCCGGCCCGCTCACGCGGTATCCCGGCGGCGTTGCGCGGTCCTCGGGCCGCCTCGGTTGACACCTCTCGGCGCCGCTTGCTAGATTTCCCCTTCTTCGGCGCCGCCCGAGGGGGGTGCCGCGTCGGCGACAGGCCGAGGTTCGGAGGCCCGTAGCTCAGTTGGTTAGAGCGCTACGTTGACATCGTAGAGGTCAGCGGTTCGAGTCCGCTCGGGCCTACCAGCGCAGCAGGCGCTTAGCTCAGTTGGTTAGAGCGCTACCTTCACACGGTAGAGGTCGGCGGTTCGAGTCCGCCAGCGCCTACCAGCCCGCCGGCGCCGCCGGAAGGGGCGAGGAAAGGGAGATCGCCGTGCCGAAACAGAAGACCCACAAGGGCGCCGCCAAGCGCTTCAAGGTGACCGGGACGGGCAAGGTGCGCCGGCACCACTCGATGCACAGCCACATGCTGACCGGCAAGAGCCAGAAGCGCAAGCGCAACCTCCGCCAGTCGACCGAGGTCACCGGCGAGTTCGCGAAGACGGTCAGAGAGATGCTCCACACGTAGGAGCACACCTCCAACAGGTGGCCGGCGCTGGGAACGAGCCTGTCCAGCGCGGCCCCGGCCCGAGGCCCGGCGTCGCCGCCGCGGCCGCGGGTCCCCCACCGCTCCCCCCGGGGAGCCGAGAAACGAGGTTCGAGACCATGCGAGTCAAGCGCGGGAACACCCGCAAGAACCGCCGCCAGAAGATCCTCAAGCTCGCCAAGGGCTACTACGGCACCCGCTCCAAGGCCCACCGCATGGCCAAGCAGGCGGTGGACCGGGCGGGCAAGTTCGCCTACCGCGACCGCCGCCAGCGCAAGCGCGACCTGCGCGGTCTGTGGATCGTCCGCATCAACGCCGCCGCGCGCGTGAACGGCCTCTCCTACAGCCGGCTGATGGCCGGGCTCAAGAAGGCCGGCGCCGCCCTCGACCGCAAGGTGCTCGCCGAGCTGGCCGCCACCGACGGCGACGCGTTCGCGCGGGTGGCGGAGACCGCCCGCCTGGCGCTCGACGTCCAGCCTCTCGCGACCCCGCCCGCCGCGGCCCCGGCCGAGGGCTAGAGGGCGCGGCCGTGGCGGCACCCGGGGCCGAGCGCGCCGCCATGGAGGACCTGGACGCGCTCGCCCGGCGGTTCGCCGGCGAGGCCGACGCCGTCGAGCGCGCCGGCGACCGCCGCGCCTGGGAGGAGCTGCGCCTGGCCTGGCTCGGGCGCAAGCAGGGGCGGGTGCGCGAGCTGCTCGGCCGCCTCGGCGAGCTGCCGCCCGCGGAGCGGCGCGCCTGGGGCCAGGGGGTCAACGCGCTCAAGGAGACGGTCGAGACCCGCCTCGCGGCGCTCGACGCCCGCCTCGCCGCGGCCGAGCGCGCGGCGCGCGAGCGCCAAGCGGCGGTCGACGTCACGCTCCCCGGCCGCCGCCCCGAGCTCGGGAGCCTCCACCCGGTGACCCGGGTCTTCAGGGACATGGAGCGGATCTTCGCCGAGCTGGGCTACAGCGTCGCCGAGGGGCCCGAGGTCGAGGACGACTACCACAATTTCGAGGCGCTCAACTTCCCCGCCGACCACCCGGCGCGCGACAGCCAGGACACGCTGTTTCTCGAGGGCGGGCTGCTCCTGCGCACCCACACCTCGCCGGTGCAGATCCGCACCATGCTCGCGCGCAAGCCGCCGATCCGGATCATCGCGCCCGGGCGCACCTACCGCCACGACAACGACCTGCGACACTCGCCGATGTTCCACCAGGTCGAGGGGCTGGCGGTGGCCGAGGGGATCACCGTCGGCCACCTCAAGGGGACGCTCGAGACCTTCGTCAAGCGGCTGTTCTCGCCCGCCACCGAGATGCGCCTGCGGCCGAGCTTCTTCCCCTTCACCGAGCCCTCGGCCGAGGTCGACATCACCTGCCCGTTCTGCCGCGGCGGCGGCTGCGCCACCTGCTCGGGCACCGGCTGGATGGAGATCCTCGGCTCGGGCATGGTCGACCCGCGGGTGCTCGCCGAGTGCGGCATCGACCCAGACCGTTACAGCGGCTTCGCGTTCGGCATGGGGGTCGACCGGGTGGCGATGATCCGCTACGGCATCCCCAACATCCGGCTGCTGTTCGAAAACGACGAGCGGCTGCTGCGCCAGGTGCGCGGCTAGCGGCGGGCGGCGCGCGCGTGCACTTCTCCTACCGCTGGCTCGCCGACTACGTCGAGCTGCCGCCCGGCCTCGAGGGCGCGCGCGAGGTCGCCGCGCGCCTGACCGCCGCCGGGCTCGCGGTCGAGACCGTCGAGCCGGCGGGCGACGACGTGCGGCTCGACGTCGACGTCACCACCAACCGCCCCGACGCCATGTGCCACCTCGGCCTCGCGCGCGAGGCCGCGGTGCTGCTCGGCAAGCCGCTGGCCAGGCCGGCGGTCGAGATCCAGCCCGCCGGCGCGCCGGCCGCGGACTCGGCGCGGGTGGCGATCGAGGACGCCGCCGGCTGCGCGCGCTACGTCGCGAGCGTCGTCCGCGGCGTCGCCGTCGGCCCGAGCCCCCCCTGGCTGCGCGCGAAGCTCGAGGCGATCGGGCTGCGGCCGATCAACAACGTCGTCGATGTCACGAACTTCGTGCTCTGGGAGACCGGCCAGCCGCTCCACGCGTTCGACCTCGCGAAGATCGCGCGCGGCGGCGACGGCGGCCCGCCGCGGCCCGAGATCCGCGTCCGCCGCGCGCGCGCCGGCGAGGTCCTGGTCACGCTCGACGGCGACCGCCGCGAGCTGACCCCCGAGATGCTGGTGATCGCCGACGCCGCGCGCCCGGTGGCGCTCGCCGGGGTGATGGGCGGGCTCGACTCCGAGGTCACCGCGGCGACCGTCGACGTGCTGCTCGAGAGCGCCCACTTCGTCCCCCGGGCGGTGCGCCGCGCCGCCGCCGGCCTCGGCCTCCACACCGACGCCAGCCACCGCTTCGAGCGCGGCGCCGACCCCGAGGCGACGCTCTCGGCGGCCTCGCGCGCGGCGGCGCTGATCGCCGAGGTCGCCGGCGGCGCGGTCGCTCCCGACCCGATCGACGCCCGCGGCGCGGCGCGCGCCGACTGGCCGCCCTCGGGACGGCTCGAGCTGGCGCGCCTCGCGGCCTTCGCCGGCGTCGCGATCGATCCCGCCGACGTCGAGCGCTGGCTCGCCGGCCTCGGCTTCACCGTCGAGCCGTTCGCGGGCGGCGCCGAGGGCGGCCCGGCGTGGCGGGTCACCGTCCCCTCATGGCGCTGGTACGATTTCGACCTCCGGCGCCCGGACGGCGGGGTGTGGGAGCAGGACCTCTACGAGGAGGTGCTGCGCCTGCACGGCCTCGACGCCATCCCGGCGACGCTCCCCGCGATCGCCGGCTCCGACGCCCCGCGCACGCCGGAGCAGGAGCGCCGCGAGCGCATCCGCGACCACCTCGCCGCCTGCGGCTTCGCCGAGGCGATCCACTACGCGTTCCTCGCCCGCGAGGAAGACGCCGCGCTGCCGGCGCTGGCGTTCGTCATCTCGCGAGAGGGCACCGGCGTCGCCGAGTCCGCCGGCGGCGCCGGGTCCGCCACCGCCGCGTCCGCCACGACCGGGTCCGCCCCCGCCGGGTCCGTCCCCGCCGAGACCGCCACCGTCGAGACCGCCACCGTCGAGACCGCCACCGTCGAGATCGGCCGGCCGCTGGCGCTGACCAACCCGATCTCCGAGCGCTACGGCGTGCTCCGGCGGTCGCTCCTGCCCGGCCTGGTCGCCGGCGCCGGCTTCAACCGCCGCCGCGGCGCCGACGCGGTGCGGCTGTTCGAGATCGGCGGCGCGTTCTTTCCCCGCCCGGTCTCGGCGGTTCGAGGCGCCGCCGCCGGCGAGCTGCCGGTCGAGGAGGTCGAGACCGTGGCGGTGGTCGCCGGCGGCGCCGCGGGCACGCCCTGGGACCGGCCGCGCGAGGCCGATCTCCTCGCGCTCAAGGGGGTGGTCGAGAGCCTGGCCGAAGCGCTCGGCACGCCGCTCGCCGCGCGCCCGGCCGAGCTGCCGGGGCTGATCGCCGGCTCGACCGCCGAGCTGGTGACCGCCGGCGGCGAGGTCGCCGGCTACCTCGGCCGGGTCGACCCGGCGGCCGCCCCCGAGGGTCCGGGCGAGGGCTTTCCGCTCTACGCCGCCGAGCTGGTGACCGCGCGGCTGGGCACCGGCGGCGCGCGCGGGGGGGCGCCGGTCGAGCTGCCGTCGCGCCATCCGACGGTCGCCGCCGACCTCACCCTGACCCACGCCGCCACCGTGCCGTGGGCCGAGATCGCCGCCGCGGTCGAGGCGGCGCGCCCGCCCGAGCTGATCGCGTTCGGGCTCAAGGACCGCTACACCGGCGAGGGGGTGCCGGCGGGCGCGGTCAACACCACGCTCGCGTTCCGCTACGGCTCGCGCGAGCGCTCGCTGACGCAGGACGAGGTCAACGCCCGCCAGGAGATCCTCGCCGCCCGCCTGCGCGAGCGCTTCGGCTGGGAGGGCGGGGGGTGAGCCGGGGCCGGCGCGCCGCGCCGCCCTGGCTCGCCGAGCTGGAGGAGCGGGTCGGCCGCGCGACCGCGGCGTTGCGCGCGCTCGCCGCCGACAACGCCCGC
>CAZNIX010000292.1:0-6355 GCA_964573125.1 uncultured Thermoanaerobaculia bacterium | reverse complement strand
GACCTGGGCTTCGACGGCGGCCAGGGTTTGATTTCGCTCGTTCCCGGGCGGCGTCGCGGTGTCGATGGCCCGCCAGCGGTCGGCGGCCGACCGCCGCGGGAGGAGGGCCAGCCGCCCGACGGCCTCCTCCGCCCACGGCGACGACCGGTCGAGCGCGAGGTAGTCCCGCCACGCGCGGCGCGCCTGGCGCACGAGCCCGAGGCGCTCGAGGCTGACTGCGAGGTTGAAGCGGGCGTCCGCCAGTTCCGGCCCCAGAGCCACCGCCGCGGCCGCGGCCTCGAGCGCCGCGAACCCGTCGCCCTCGCGACCCGGCTCGCCGGAGCGGGCGAGGTAGGCGGAGGCGAGGTCGCTGGCGAGCGTGGGATCGGCGGGCGCGGCCGCCCGGGCCGCCTCCAGCACGACCACCGATTCGTCCGCGCGGCCGTTGGCGAGATGCCAGAGCGCGACGGCCGAGAGCGCGGGGGGCGAGCGCTCGGCGGCCAGCGCCTCGCGCAGCCCTGCGACGAGCGATTGCGGCAGGGGGCCGGCCGAGCTCGGCCGGCCCCCCGCGGGCTCCCGCGCCTCCGGGTCGCCGCGGAGCGTTCGGCCGGGCGGAGCGGCCCACTCGGACCAGCCGCCTTCGGGTATCGCCGGCGCGAAGGCGACGCCGACCAGCCGCCCGTCGCCGACCCGGATCGGCCCCAGGGACACCGCCAGTCGGCGCCGGAGATCGGAAGCCGCGGCGGGCGGATCGGCCTCGCTCCGGTCGCCTGAACCGGACTGGCCGCAGGCGACCAGAACGACCACGATCGCGACCGCCAGCCAACCGGCCGGAAGCGGGCGGGCGGCTCGTCGGGCGAGTGGAACGCGGCGTCGAGGAGCGCGAGGTCGACGCCGGGCGGTCATCCTACTCCGGCACCCGGCGCACCGCTACGCGAGGCCGTGGCGCACCGCGTAGTGGATGATCTCGGCGGTCGTGCGCAGGCCGGTCTTCTCGAGGATCCGCGCCCGGTAGGTGCTGATCGTCTTCGGGCTGAGGTTCAGCTCGCGGCCGATCTCGGTCACCGTCTTGCCGCCGCCGAGCAGGCGGAAGACCTGCAGCTCGCGGTCGGACAGGCGCTCGTGGATGAGCACCTCGTAGTCGCCGGCGAGCCGCTGCGCCAGCTCCTCGGCGAGCGCCGGGCTGACGTACTTGCCGCCGCGCTGGACCTTGCGCAGCGCCTCGACCAGCAGCTCGGGCGCGCTCTCCTTGCTCAGGTAGCCGTCCGCCCCCTCGCTGAACAGGCGCACCGCGTACTGGCTCTCCGGGTGCATGCTGAGGAAAAGCACGCGGGTCTTGGGGTCGTGGCGCTTGATCTCGTGCAGGGTCTCGACCGGCCCGCGGCCGGGCATCGAGATGTCGAGGATGACGACGTCGGGCCGGTGGGCGCGCACCGCGGCGAGCGCCTCGGGCGAGCTGGCGGCCTCGGCGACCACCGTGAAGTCGCTGGTCTCGGCGAGGATCCGCTTGAGCCCCTCGCGCACGATCGCGTGGTCGTCGGCGAGCAGGACCTTGATCGTCATCGGCTCTCCCCCACCGCGGCCTTGGGGATGGTCAGCCGGAGCGTGGTCCCCTTGCCCGGCCGTCCCGTGAGCGTCGTCCGGCCGCCGA
The DNA here is from genome assembly GCA_964573125.1 of uncultured Thermoanaerobaculia bacterium. Classification (GTDB taxonomy): domain Bacteria; phylum Acidobacteriota; class Thermoanaerobaculia; order Multivoradales; family JBCCEF01; genus CAVSQV01. The sequence continues at coordinate 4,725 of CAZNIX010000292.1, read as the reverse complement.
CGGCCCGCGCGCGCTCGCTCATGCCGAGGATGCCGAGCGAGCGCGGGCCCGCCGCCTCGGCCGGCAGGAGGCCGCGGCCGTCGTCGGCGACCTCGAGCACGATCCGGGTGCGCAGCTCCTTGAGCGCGACGCGCACGTGGCGCGCCTCGGCGTGGCGGGCGACGTTGGTCAGCGCCTCCTGGAAGATGCGGAAGACCGCCGTGGCGCGCTCGGCGTCGAGCCGGGCCGGCGCCGCCGGCGCGCTCACCCGGACGGCGATGCCGGTGCGGCGCCCGAACTCCGCGGCCTGCCACTCGATCGCCGCCGCGAGGCCCAGCTCGTCGAGGATGCTCGGCCGCAGCGCGGTGGCGAGCGCGCGCACGCTCGCGATCGTGCGGTCGATCAGCGCCGACATCGCCGCCGCCCGCTCGGCCAGCGGCGCGCTCCCGCCGCCGAGCCGCCCCGCCACCCAGGCGACGTCCATCTTGAGCGCGGTCAGCGCGTGCCCCAGCTCGTCGTGGATCTCGCGCGCGATGCGCGTGCGCTCCTGCTCGCGCGCCGACTCCAGGCGGGCGGACAGGCTGCGGAGCTGGTCGAGCGAATCGCGCAGCGCGAGCTCCGCCCGCTTGCGCTCGGTGACGTCGCGCAGGACGTGGACCGCGCCCGCGGGCCCGCCGTCGGCGCCGCGGATCGGATCGAGCGAGAGCAGCACCCACGCCTGCTTGCCCGCCAGGTAGATCTCCTTCTCCCAGCGCTTCCGCAGGCGCCGCGGGTCGGGCAGCCGGAGCGCTCCCGGCCGGGGCTCGAGCGCGCGCAGCAGCTCGGCGACCGGCTGCCACAGCAGCGCCGCGAACGGGCGGTCGAAGAACGCCACCGTCGCCCGGTTCGCGCGCGCGATGCGGAGCTTCTCGTCGAGCAGGACGATGACGTCGCTCGCGGCGTCGAAGGTGCCGCGCCACTCCTGGGCGACGCGCTCGATCGCCAGCTCCAGCTCCTTGAAGCGGGTGATCTCGCGGGTGATCGCGAGCACGCCCGGGGCGGCGCCGGGCGCCGCCGCCGCGAGCGCGCGGTGGGTGGTCTCGAGCCAGACCAGCCGGCCGTCGCGGTGGCGGGCGCGGTAGCCCACCGGACCGCGCTCGCCGCCGTCGCGCGCCGCCGCGAAGGCCGCGAGCACCGCGCCGAGATCGGGCGGATGGACGAGCTCGTCGAGCCGGCGGCCGAGCAGCTCCTCGGGGTCGTAGCCGAGCACGCGCCGGCTCGCCGGGGACGCGAACTCGAACGCCCGGTCGCCGGGGCGGTGCCGGGCGATCATCTCGGTCGCGTTCCCGGCCAGCAGGGCGTAGCGCGCCCGCGTCTCCTCCAGCTCGGCGCGCAGGCGGGACAGCTCACTCCGGCCGGCCACGCGCCGAGGATAGCAAGCCCGCCGGGCGCCGAGCGCCGGCGCGCCCCACCACGCGGGGTGGCGCTGTCGGAATTCGTCCGACAGGCCGCCGGCCGCCGTTCCTACAGGAACTTCAGCGCACGGCGACTACTCCGCCGCCCGCCGCTCCGCCATGCTGCGCTCGACGCTGAGGAGCCGATCGATCCACCCGCAAGACCCTCGAAGGAGAGTGCCATGAACGCCAACGTCCGCCCCGATTCGAACCCCGCCCCGCGCCCCCGGTTCCCCGGTCTCGCCGTCCCCGGGCTCGTCGCCGTCCTGACGCTGGCGGCGCTGCTCGCCGTCGCCTCCGGCGCGGCCGCGCAGACCGCCGAGAGCACCGCGTATGGCCACCGGGTCGACCTCGACCTGCTCAGTCCCCGCGGCGAAACCACCGTGGTCGAGAGCGCCCCGACGCCGCTCGCCGCCGGCGCCGCCCCGCTCGCCTACGACCTCACGGAGAAGGCGTCGTCGAGCCGCGTCGAGGTGCCGCTGGGGCTCGGGAACCTGCTGGCCACCGGCTCGATCGAGGTCGCCGCCCGCTCGGCGATGCCGGAGTCGGACGACGCCGCGGCCGGCGCCGACGTCGACGCCGTGCGGCTCAGCCTGGGCGGACTCCTGACCCTGGCCGCCGACACGGTGACCGCGGTCGCCGACGTGCTGCCCGACGACGGCGAGACCTGCTGGGCCGGCACCACCTCCGAAGGCGGCGCGACGTTCGCGAACGCCGTCCTCGGCGGTGGGCTGGTACCGGTCCCGATCGTCCTCCCGGCCTCGCCGGAGCCCAACTACGTCGCGTTCGAGGCCCCCGGCGTGCTGAGCGTGATCCTCAACGAGCAGGTGGTCGGCGACGGCCGGATGAGCGTCCACGCCGTCCACGTCCGGCTCGACAACCTCCTGGTGATCGGCGTCGGCACGCTCCAGGGCGACGTCTACATCGGCCACGCCGACGCCGTGGTCGGCTGCGGCGGCGCCGACGTTTCGATCTCGATCGTCGACGCGCCCGATCCCGGCATGATCGGCGCGCAGGTGACCTACACGGCGACGGTGAGCAACGCCGGGCCCGAGCGCGCGCTCGACACCCTGCTCGGCGCGCTGCTGCCGGTGTCGGTCAACCCGCTGTCGGCGACGCCGTCGCAGGGCGAGTGCGCGCTCGCCGGCCGCACCCTCGCCTGCTCGCTCGGCGACCTCCGCGCCGGCGAGACCGCGACCGTCGCCGTCGTCGTCACCCCGATCCACAGCGGCGCGATCGCGGTGCCGATGGAGGCCGCGGCGGCCAACCCCGACGTCTTCACCGAGAACAACCACGCCTGCGAGACCACCCTGGTGCACGGCACGGCCACTCTCAAGAACGCCGACCTGAGGGTCACGCTGGCCGCCTCTGCGGACCCGATCGAGGTCGGCCAGACCCTGACCTACACGCTCACCGTGCGCCACGACGGCGGTATCGCCGTGCCCGCGGCGTTCGCCACCCTCGAGCTGCCGCCCGGCATGTCCCTGCTCTCGGTGACCCCCGGCCAGGGCTCGTGCTCGGGCGACCCGACCGTGGTCTGCAACCTCGGCAAGATGTTCGCCGGCCAGCAGGTGCCGGTGACGGTCACGATCCGGGTGGACCGCGGCGGCGCGCTGATGGCGAAGGCCGTCGTCTCCTCGGCGGTCAACGACCCCGACCTGACCGACAACGTGGACGCCGAGTTCACCCAGGCGGAGGATCCGCCGGCCTGAGCGTGCCGTCCGTGCTTCGGTGCGCGGGGCCTGCCGAGGACGTCCTCGGCGGGCCCCTCGCCGTCTGGCGGCGCCGCGCGCGGCCTCACGGCGGAACATCGATCACGCTGCCGTAGCGGGCGACCAGATGGCGGATGAAGCGGCGCTCCTCCGGCGTCGGCTCGGCGAGGACGCCGAGGAACCGCCATCCCGATTCGTACCGCCGCAGCATCTCCAGCGGCGCCAGGTCACGGTACTGCGGATCGAACCAGGAGAGCCTGGCGAGAAACGGCAGCTCGGCCGGGATCGGGAGGTCGGGACCCGTCACAGCCCGATCTCGTCCCCCTCCGCCGCCACCGCGAAGCCGCGGCGGGCGATCTCGCGCGCGGCCGGGCTCGCCGGGTCGAGCGCGGGGTTGGTGTGGTTCAAGTGGATGAGGCGGACCTCGAGCCGGCCGGCGGCGACCTCGGCCTGGAGGCGGTCCATGGTGTCGGTGACGAGCGGGTGGCCGATCTCCTCGACCCGGCGGCCGGGCAGCTCGTCCGGGGAGTAGAACGTGGCGTCGAGCAGCGCGACGTCGACGCCGGCGAGGACCTCCGGCAGCGGCCGGCCCCAGGCCTCCCAGCCGTCGGTGTCGGGGACGAAGAAGACGGTGCGGCTCGGCCCCTCGAGCCGCCAGCCGACGGTGTCGGTGTACTCGTCGCGGTGGGGCGCGGGGACGGCGCGGGCGGCGACGCCGTCGCCGAGGTCGACCGCGGCGCCGCCGGGCTCGACCTCGCGCAGCTCGACGTTGCGGCGTCTGACGAGCAGGCTCCACGGGCCGTTCCCACGCAGGAACGCCGCCATCCGCGGCGTGCACCAGACCGGCAGGTCGCGGGTGTGCATCGTCTCGTAGCCGAAGTAGGCGAGGCCGAGGTAGTGGCCGATGTGGGCGTGGGTGAGGAGCACGCCGTCGACCGGCGCGCGGTCGGTGGCGCCGGCCGGGGGGTCGCGGACGTCGGCGAGCAGATCGAGCTGCTCGTGGAGGTCGGGCGTGGCGTCGATCAGATAGACCCGGCCGCTCGCCGGCAGCACCACCGCCAGCGCGGCGACCAGCCGCCGGCGCGCCGGGTCGCGCCGCGCCGCCGCGCATCGCTCGCACGTGCACCCGGCGTGGGGCAGCCCGCCGTCCTGGACGGTGCCGATCACGCGGACGTAGGGCCGGTCCGGACGGTCGGCGACGCGCGTCGCGGGCGCGCCCGGCGCTGGATCTCCGCAGCCGAGGGAGGAGGCGAGCAGCGCACCCGCCAGGGCGATCGGGAGGCGACCGTGCCGGGGACGGCTCCGCGGTTCCACGAGCCGAGCCTACCGCCTGCGTGCTCGAGGTCCAAGCCGTCGGAGGGCCGGGATGCCGGAGGGGTTACCATGCCCCGGTGACGTCCGGGAGGCTCGGAGCCGCCGTCGCCGTGATCCCCGCCGCCGGCCGCTCCCGGCGCATGGGCCGGCCGAAGCCGCTGCTGCCGTTCGGCGGCGGTTCGATGCTCGGCGCGGTGGCGGCGGCGCTCACCGCCGGCGGCGCCACCGAGATCGTTGTGGTCGCCGCGCCCGGCGACCGCGCGCTCGCGCGGCAGGCCGGGCGGCTC
>CAZNIX010000291.1:0-6396 GCA_964573125.1 uncultured Thermoanaerobaculia bacterium | reverse complement strand
GGCGCCGCCTCCGTCGCGCCGCCTGGACGGCGGTCGCGATCGCCGCCGCGGCCGCCGCCGGCGTCGCCCTGGTCTACCGGGCGACCCGTCCCGACGTCCGGCGGCCCGGCGAGGCGCTGCCCGAGATCACCAGCCGGCTCGCCCGCGGCCTGCCGCCGGACGCCCCCGAGCCGCGCTTCACGGACGTCACCGCGGCGGCCGGCCTCGCCGAGTTCGTCGCCTTCCGCGGCGCCCGCAGCTCGCAGCTTCCGGAGGACATGGGCTCGGGCGCGGCGTGGGGCGACTGGGACGGCGACGGCGACGACGATCTGTTCCTGGTCAGCGCCGGCGGCCCCCTCGGCGCCGCCGAAGCGGAGCTGGCGCCCTCGCGGCTCTACGAGAACCGCGGCGACGGCACGTTCCGGCCGGCCGCCGGCTTTCCGGACACCCGCATCCACGGCATGGCCGCGGCCTGGGGCGACTACGACGGCGACGGCCGGCTCGACCTCGCGGTGAGCGGCTTCGACGCCCTGCGCCTCTTCCGCAACCACGGCGCATCGCTGGTCGCCGACCGCGCCCTGCCCGCGCCGCCGGGCTTCTGGGCCGGATTGGCGTGGGGGGATTTCGACCACGACCGCGACCTCGACCTCTACGTCTGCGGCTACGTCCGCTACGCGCCGGACCTCGCGGCCGGCGCCCGGGTGACGATGCAGTACGGCACGGCGGTCCCGTTCACGCTCAACCCGGCCTCCTTCGCGCCCGAGCGCAACCTGCTCTACCGCAACGACGGCGGCGTCTTCACCGAGGTCGCCGAGGCGCTCGGCGTCGCCAATCCCACCGGCCGCAGCCTCGGCGCGCTGTGGCACGATTTCGACGGCGACGGCTGGCTCGACCTCTACGTCGCCAACGACATCTCCGACAACGCGCTCTACCTCAACCGGCGGGGCGAGGGCTTCACCGACGCCGGCCTCGCCGCCTGGGTCGCCGACTACCGGGGCGCGATGGGCCTCGCCGCCGGCGACTGGAACCGAGACGGCGACGACGACCTCTTCGTCACCCACTGGGTGGCGCAGGAGAACGCGCTGTTCGACTCGCTCGCGGCCGACTCGAGAGGAACCGACGGCATGGCGACGGCCGCGGGCAACGGCGCCGCCGCCGGCGGCGAGCCGCCTCCCCTCCGCTTCACCGACGTCGCGGCGCCGCACGGCCTGGGGCAGATCGCCCTGCCGATGGTCGGCTGGGGCACGGCGTTCGCCGACTTCGATTCCGACGGCTGGCTCGACCTGGCGGTGGCCAACGGCAGCACGTTCGAGACCGCCGAGGCGCCGAAGCGCCTGGTGCCGCAGAAGCCGTTCCTGTTCTGGAACCAGCACGGCCACCACTTCCACGACCTGGCGCCGGCGAGCCCGCCGCTCGCCGAGCCGATGGTCGGCCGCGGCCTGGCGGTCGCCGACTACGACCGCGACGGCGACCTCGACCTGCTGCTCGTGCGCCTCGACGGCGGCGCGCGGCTGCTGCGCAACGACATCGAGCAGGGCCACCGGCTGACGCTGCGGCTGCGCAGCCGGACCGCGGCCGGGGAGGCGCTCGGCCGCGGCGACGGCGCCACCGTGATCGCCCAAACAGGCGGGATCGTGCTGCGGCGCACCGTGACCAGCGCCTCCTACCTGTCGCAGGACAGCGCGACCGTCCACCTCGGGCTGGGCGCGGCGGCGGGGGTCGAGGCGCTCGAGGTGCGCTGGCTCGGCGGCGCGGCGCAGACCTTCGCCGCGCTCGCCGGCGACGCGGTCTGGGAGCTGGTCGAGGGCGACCCGGTGCCGCGCCGGGTGGACGGTGCGGCGGCCCCGGCGGACGAGCGCGCCCGCCGCGCCGAGTTCTGGACCGCCCACCGCGCCGCCATGGACGCGCTCAAGGTCGACGGCGACGTCGAGGCCGCCGAGCGCCTGCTCCGCCGCGCGCTCGAGCTCGATCCCGACCACGAGGACGCCCGCTACTACCTGGCCAACAGCCTGGCCGGCCAGGGCCGGCTCGACGCCGCGCTCGACGAGCTCGACGCCCTGCGGCGTTCCCACCCCGGCAGCCACCGCGCCCACAAGCAGTGGGGGGTCCTGCGCGCCCGGAGCGCGGCCACCGCCGCCGACCTCGACGCCGCCGAGGACGCGCTCGAACGGGCGCTCGAGCTCAACCTCGAGGAGACCGGGGCGCTCTTGGCGCTGGCCGAGATCGACCTCCTCCGGGGGCGCGACCGGGAGGCCGAGCGGCGGCTGGAATGGGTGATCCGCACCCACCCGCGCTCGGTCGCCGCTCTCTTCCTGAGCGGCTATCTCGCCCACGCGCGGGGCGAGGGGGCCACCAGCCGGTCGCTGCTCGCCGCCGCCCGAGCGGCGCGCGGCGAGGACCGGGTGCCCGCGGGCGCGGTCGCCGAGGGCGAGGTGCGGCGGCGGATGCACGAGGAGCAGACCCCGCTCTCCGAGCTCTGGCAGGCCTGGGACGGCGACCCCGACCCGGAGCGCGCCTTCGCCGCGCTGAGCCGCCGGCTCGCCCCCGGCGCGCCGGCGAACCGCTAGACTCACGGTCAACCCGCCTGGACTGTCTCGCTCGCGGCGCGGCGCGGGAGGAGAGCGCATGAACCCGTTCCACGACTGGCTCCATCTGCTCATCCGCTGGTTCCACGTCGTGCTCGCCGTGGCGTGGCTCGGCCAGACCTGGCTGTTCGCGTGGATGGACCGCTCGCTCGAGCCGGTCGCGGAGGGCGAGGGCGAGCCCGCCGGCGCGCAGGGCGGCGTCGAGGGGCGGCTGTGGATGGTCCACAGCGGCGGCTTCTACCGGGTCGACAAGCAGAAGCTGGTACCGGCGCGGATGCCGGCGACGCTGCACTGGTTCAAGTGGGAGGCGGCGCTGACCTGGCTCTCGGGCTTCGCGCTGCTCTGGATCGTCTACTACCTGGGCGGCGCGATCGTCGCGTTCGACTCCCCGGTGACGACCGGCCAGGGGATCGCGATCGGCCTCGCCGCGCTCGTCGCCGGCTGGTTCGTCTACGACCTCGTCTGGCGCTCGCCGCTCGGCCGCCGCGAGCCGCTCGGCGCGGCGGTCTGCTTCGCGCTGATCGTCGCCGCCGGCTGGCTGCTCACCCGGTACCTCAGCGCGCGCGCCGCCTACCTCCACGTCGGCGCGATCTTCGGTACGATCATGACCGCGAACGTCTGGCTGCGCATCCTGCCCGCGCAGCGCCAGCTCGTCGCCGCCACCCGCGCCGCCACCCCCGCCGACCCCGCGCTCGCCGCCCGCGCCAAGCAGCGCTCCAAGCACAACGCCTACCTCTCGGTGCCGGTGATCTTCCTGATGATCTCCAGCCACTTCCCGGTCACCACCTACGGCCACCGGCTCAACTGGCTGGTGCTCGGGGTCCTGGTGCTCCTCGGCTGGGCGGGGCGGAAGGTGATGACCCTGGCGAAGTGAGGGCGCGGGAGAGGTGCAGGATTGGCCGTCCGAGCCGCTTCGGTTCACGGTTGGACTTCGATGCCCGCAGACCGGCTCGCACCGGCCAATCGGTCATCGAAAGTGGCGATCGCTCCTCCCGCGTCGAGCGCTACCGCGAGGTGAAGCGCGTCCAAGGTGCGTAGAGGTCGTTCGACCGTGGCCGCCAGCCGGCGGGTCGCTTCGACGTGCCCCTCATCCAGCCCGACCCTGACGAAGCTGTCCCGGACGTGCTCGTCGAAGAGCGCCAGGACCGCGTCGGCTGCCTCCTCGGACAAGAAGCCCTCGCGTTGCTTCCGTCGGATGACGACGTTCAGCTCGGCGATGCAGATGTCGCTGATCACCGGCAACTCGGCCTTCTCGACCAGGGCCGCCGCGTCGTTCGTGCGAGCTTCCAGCGTGTAGTAGGCGACGAGGACCGAGGTGTCGAAGTAGACGATCAACGTTCCTCGTCCCGCATGTCGACGACCGAGTTGCCTGGGTAGGCGCGACCTTCCAGGCGTGCGCGGAACTCGGCGAGATCGGGGAGCCGGCGCCTGGCACCCGCCTCGGCGACTCCGTTGTCCTCGATGACGACGACCACGCGCTTCCTGCCCGCGGGCACCGAGGAAGGCGCCTGTAGCCTGAGCGTGCCGTCCTCCGCGACCTCGGCCAGTGCTTTGAAGCTGGTCATCACGCCCTCCTGAACGGGATCCTATCTCCTGGCCCTGACCGTTCATTTAGGCCGGCTAGCTCATGAGGTACCCGGACCCGACGCATGTGGGTTCCTCCGCCTGATGCTGAGGAATTCGAACGGTGAATCGGCTACGGCGATGACCGCCAAGAACCGGCCGGGCCGAAGTGCGAACTCACGCTCGTCGATTTCTATGATCCGGCCCTGCGCCCTGACAGTATCAGGGTCCTTGTCGGGTAGCCGCATGCTGCCCTCTATCATCGAGGAAGGGACCGGGTGTTTGGCTGCTAGCGCGTCATGCATCTGAATCCAGTATTCCCGGGGTTCCCTGGAAAGCTCGATCCTCAATCTGACCGGCTGAATCGGAACATGGGGGGTCACGATTGCCTGCCCGAAGTGCCGAGGATCATCAGTTCCGCCCGGCTTTGAATACGACGATTCCCAGGTGAAGCCGCTGTGGGTGGCATCTTCTGGTACGAACTCAGGATCGGCAACAGGCGCCGAGTCCGTGAGCCATGCCCGGATCTCCCACCAGGCAACTAACAGAAGCGCGACCAGAGCACCGACCCCTCCGAACACCATAAGAGCCGTCCCCAGCATGGGATTGATGTAGCCGCTTATGGATGCGCCCCACCCGGCCAACCCCAGCAAGAGGCTGCATGCTGCGAGTCCAAGCGCACGTCTCTCCCTGCGGTCCATACCCCCACGGGCGCCAGCGGCCGGTCCCACGCTGCCGCGCGCAGGGAGTCTATCGCCGCCGCTGGAAAGCTGGCGGCTCGGTGTCCTGCCGGGATGCTGGCTGCGCAGGCCCGGGTTCATCGCGGGGCGCATCAGTAGCGGGCGGCTCACCGTCTACGTCCAGTGCTGCACCTTCCGGGGACACCGGTGGCGCCAACACCGAACTGGACATCCGGCTGGCGGGCCGCAGAGGTGACCACCGCGAAGCGGCGCGCCGCCGGCTCAGTCGGCCGGGCGTTCGGCGAGCGCGCGCGCCACCGCGGCCAGGGCCTGGTCGCGGCCGGCGCCGCCGCCGGTGGCGAGGTAGGGGCGCCAGTGGGCTTCGAAGGCGTCGCGGGCGGCGGCCCAGCCGCGGGCTCGGGGCCAGAGGCCGTTGGCCTCGGCGTAGGGCCGGTAGTCGGGGACGCCGGCGGCGGTGAGCGCCTCGCGGGCCAGCTCGCCGGCGGTGTAGAACAGCAGGGCGTGCCAGAGGTCGCGCGGGGCGCCGGTCGCGCCCGCGGCCTCGACCGCGGCGCGCAGCGGGCCGCTCGCGGCGCCGATCAACTTGTCGGAGTGGCCCGCCTCGTGGAACACCATCTCGACCGACGCCGGCCCGGCGTAGGAGGCGTCGCGGCTGGAGACGACGACGTGCGGAGCCGGCCCGGCAGCAGCCTCGGTGGAGTAGGCGCCGAGGTCGTTGGCGTAGGCCGTGACGTCGACGCGGACCGCCCCCTCCGGCCAGCTCCCGCCGAACGCGGTCGCGAGCTTCTCGGCGAGCCCGCCCTCGACCCGGACGAGCAGCGGCAGGAGCGCCTCGACCCAGCGCCGGTTGGCCTCGTCGTGGGCCGGCCACCAGCGCCGCTCGTAGATCGGGAGCGCCGGCGCCAGCGCCGCCCCGGTCGCGCGCACCAGCTCGCTCTCGGCCTTCGGCGCGGTGCCGGCGAGGTGGTTGCGGATCGCCTTCATCTCCTCGTCGAACAGGAGGCTGCGGTCGATCAGGTGCTCGCGGTAGTGGTCGACGGCCCGCTGCCACGCCGTGCGCTCGTCCTCGCCGAGCGCGGGCAGCTCCTCGCGCTCGGCGACCGCGACCGGCAGGCGCCCGCGCGGCGCTTCTCCCTCCCCGCTCGCCCACTGGTAGAGGAAGTAGTGGAGGTTGACCTCGGGGTCGCTCCAGAACGCGAAACGCTCGGTGGCGGCGACGAGCGGCGCCGGCGGCGGCGGAGCTGCGGCGGCGGCCGTCGCCGCGAAGATCGCCATCCCCCAGGCCATCGCCGCCGTCACCCGGAAACCACGCCTTCTCGCCATCGCCACCGACCTCCTCTTGCCGGGCCACCCGGCATCGTACTCGCCGCCCAAGGCCTCTCCGCTCGCGGTTGGATACGAAACCGCGCGGCGAAACGTCCAGCGCCGGGCCGGGTGGATAGGATCGGGCGCGTATGACCCCGTCCGGCTCGCACCCGGCGAGCCCGCTCGTCCCGGCCGCGCTCGCCCTGGCGCTGGCGCTTGCCCCGCTGCCCGCCCGCGCCGCTGCCGCGCCGCCCGCCGCCGGC
>CAZNIX010000290.1:0-6422 GCA_964573125.1 uncultured Thermoanaerobaculia bacterium | reverse complement strand
CCTCGGCGCCCCGGCCGGCGACCGGCCGCGGGCGCCGGACGAGGCGCGGCTGGCGCTCTCGGGGCAGCTCGGGGCGCGGCGGCCCGCCGGCGCGGTCCAGTCGACCGCCGAGCTGTCGTGGCGCCGGCCGCTCGAGGGCGACGCCGCGACCGATCAGGAGAGCGAGAGCTGGCTGGCGCGGGTCGAGGGCCGCTCCGGCGGCGCCGCCGGCGAGGCGAGCGTCGGCTACGGCGCGCCGAGCTTCCTCGCCGAGACCGAGTATCTGGCCGCCGGGCTCGCCCGCGGCGGCGCCGAGGGCGCGGTCGGCTCGCCCGGGCGGGCGCGGGTCGCCTACTACGAGTCGTTCGATCCCGAGCTGGGCAACGTCGCGGGCGGGGTGCTCGCGGTCGATCAGGACCTGCGGGCGGCGGCGTTCGAGCTGGGCGGCGGGGAGCGGCGGTTCGTGCTGCGCGCGCTCGGGCTCGACGTGGAGCAGGAGGCGTCGCCGTTCGACGCCGGCGGCGAGGGGAGGTCGTTCGGCCTCTTCGGCCGCTTCCGCCTGGGCGCCGGCGCGAGCGTGGTCGTCGAGGGCGCGCGCGGCGAGTTCGAGCCCGGGGAAGGGAGCTTCGAGACCGCGCGCGAGGGCGACGCCTACCGGCTCGGTCTCGAGGGCGCCGCCGGCACGCTCACCTGGTCGCTCGCCCTGCGCCGGATCGAAGAGGGGTTCGTCAACCCGGCGAACCGCGGGCTCACTCCCGGCGGCCGCTCCGACCGCGACGTCGTCGAGCTGGCGCTCGGCAAGGGGTTCGCCCGCTCGTACCTCCAGGCGTACTTGCAGCGTCTCGAAGGCGGCGACGGCTTCGGCCCGCCCGCGACCGTCGATGCGCTGCGGATCGACTGGGCGGCCACCGTCGGGCCGGCCCTGAGCGTCGCCCTCGGCGGCAACCTCGCGGCCACCGAGGGCGAGGCCGACCCCGACCGCTTCCTGCCCGCGACCGACCGCCACGACTGGGGGCTGACCGCTGCCGCCACCGCGACGCTCGGCGCCCTCCAGCTCACGCCGACGGCGGGGGTGCAGCGCCAGGAGGACCGCACCGGCGCCGCGGCCGAGGTGACCACCTCGAATCTCGGTCTCGCGGCCTTCGCCGCCGGCGCGGGCGGACTCAGCCTCGCAGCCTCGCTGATCGGCACCCGGGTCGACGCCGGTCCGCTCGCGGGCACGACCGACACGCTCGTCGTCTCGCTCCAGCCGTCGTGGCAGCTCGCCGCCGGCGCGCTGCGACTCCAGCCGTTCCTCAACTACACCGAGACCACGAACGACCTCCTCGGCCTCGACGCCACGACCGAGCAGGCCCTGCTCTCCGTGTCGTGGAACCCGCCTTGGCTCGGGTCGCTGCTCGCCTTCGAGGTCACCGGCGACTGGAGCCGCACCCGCGACGGCTTCGGCCCGAGCGACGACTTCTTCGAGCGCTACACTGCCGCGCTCGTGCTGCGCGGGAGCGGCGAGGCGAAGCGGCCGCGGGCGGGCGCGCCCGATCCGGCCTCCGCGCCGCTCCCGCCCGCGCCACGCGCCGCCAGGCCGACGCTCTGAGGCCGGCCCGCGCGCCGTGGCGAACGGCCGGCGCCCGACTCGCGGTGGCGGATTCGGTGGCGGAATTCCGACTTCGAGGGTGAACGAGGACCTGAGCACGCCGCCGAACCCGAAAGGAGCGCCGACCATGATCCACCGCCTGTCGCTGCACCTCGCCTGGCCGGCGATGCTGCTCGCCGCCGCCGGGCTGACGAGCAATCCGGCATGGGCCGACGAAGTCCCGTGCCCGCTGACCGGCGCCCGGTGGGGCGTGATCGACCACCTTCCGGATCCGCTCCATGACCTGGCCGGAGATCGACCGGCGCAGCTTCGCGTCCAGGAGTCGTACGTGGTCAACGGCAAACAGTACCTTCGCTGCGCCTACAGTCGAGTCCAAGGACCCGGCGAAGGGGTGAGGCTCGACGTCGAGCTACGGCAGCCGAAGATCACGGGGGTGCCGGTCGCGCAGCATTTCTGCCCGCCGGCGGTGCGGATCGCGATCAAGGATCCTCTGCCCCAACATTGGACCGCCAGGACCTACACGCTGGCGCGTCAGTTCCGGCTGCTCGCCCCGGGCGGCCACGAGGTCCGCTGCGGCTACTGGCAGGAGGGCGCCTGGCCGGGCGGCCGGCCGTTCGATCTGGAACGCCCCGTGCGTACCGAGTACGGCACGCTCGGCGCCGCGCCTCCGCCGCCACCGCCCGGGCTGCCGCTGACCAACGCCTTCGCGGTCACCCGCGCGCACTGCCAAGTCGATGCGCCGGCGCAGCCGGTCGACTGCCCGGCGACGATCCGAGCGCAGTGCTCGGTCACCACCAACGGTCCCGGCCAGGTGGCCGTGAAGTTCGTTCACAACGCCCGCGCCGAACCGGCCCGGACCGTCGGCTTCGCCGCTGCCGGGTCGCAGAGGATCGCGGCCGAGTTCGTCGCCGGTGCTCCCGGGCCCGCGCCGGCACCGACCGGCGGCCTGGTCGCTCCCTCGCAGCCCGGCCACGCCGACGGCTCGGTCCGGCTGCTGGTGCTGGCGCCCGAGGCGGGGATCGACGGCTCCAATGTCGCGCCCTACTCGGTGACCTGCCGGCGGTCGTCCGGTCCGGCCGGACTGGGGCTGGCCCACGGAGCGCCCGGCCCGGCGCCCGGCTCGCCGGCCGCCTCGGCGACCACGCGGAGGTCGGCGCCGAGCGCGAGCGATCACGCGGCCGAGCGGGCGCGCGACGCGACGTCGAGCACCGTCTGGCTGGACGGGTTCGTGGGCGGAGTGCGGGTCGCCGCCGACCTCGAGCCGCCCGCCTGGGAGGCGCTGAGCCGGTCGGGCGGCGCAGGAGTCTTCGCCGTCTGGCTCACGGCCGGCGCTTTCCCGGCGGTGGAGAAGCAGCCGAGGCTGCGCCGGCTCCTGGTGCTGCACGCGTCCAACAGTGCGCGCCGAACCGTGCTGTTCGACGTCGAGTTCGTCGGCGCCGACCCCGCCGGCCAGACCTCACGCTCCCACCGGCGCCGCTTCCTGGTCCGCTACCAGCGAGTCGAAACGGAGGCCGATCCCGGACTTCGCTAGCCGACGCGGATCGCGTGGATACTCGAGGTCACACCGGATTCTCCCGGACGAGACGATGAAGGAGACCCGCCATGCTCAAGACGCACAGGGGATTGCTCGTGGCCCTGCTGCTCGCCCTGCCCGCGACCGCGCGGGCCGCGGCGGACGGAACGTCGAACACGTTTCTGGTCGGCGAGAAACTCCCTGAACGGCTCGCGGTCGAGCTGGCCGAGCCGTGGGAGGCGCTGTGGGAGGAGCTCGAGGCGCGCGGCGGCGCCGGACACCGCGTGATCTGGATCAAGGTCCGAAGCCGCGCCGCGTTCCCGGAGCTCGTCGCCGCGATCGAGCGCGGCGAGCGCCTGTCCTGGGCGTGGCTGGTGCGCGAGGAGGGCGGTAGGCGGTCGACGATCGAGGTCCGGTCGTTCCAGATCATCAGCGCCGGGGAGGACCCGCGTTTCGGCCCCCAGACGCTGCGGCTCGAGGGGACGTTCCGGCTCGTCGCCGGCGCCCCCGGCGCGACCGATTCCATCGGGGACGTCGAGTTTGGGCTTGGGGTCGGTCAGCCAGTGCGGGCGAAGGTGATGACCGGCGACCTCCTGGCGCGGATCGAAAGCGGCCGGGCGGGCGGGCAGGGACGGGTCCTCCTCGAGGGGGACCAGGCGCTCGTCTTCTTCCTCGGCGGCATCCCGGCCCGCACGGAGCCGATCCCCGAGATCCGGGGGCGGACCGCCGACGGCAAGGAGTTCGTGCTCAGGGGAGTGCGCGTCGAGAGCCTGACGAGCGCGGGCGCGACGGCGCGCGGCCGCTTGCTGTACCAGGACCTGGTGATCCCGCCGTGAAGGTCGCCGGCGGAGTGGGGCGGGAGCGCCGGGTGGCGGCCGCGCCGCCGCGAATCCGACTACCAGCGTGACGGGGCGCGCCGCCCCACCAACGAACGAGGAGAAACCGTCATGAACCCTATGCCCACACGGATCCTGGAAGATCGTGCCCGCCCGGTCACATCCCGCTCGGGCTTCACGCTGATCGAGCTGCTGGTCGTGATCTCCGCGCTCACCGTCCTCGTCGGCATGCTCCTGCCGGCGGTCCAGAAGGTGCGCGACGCCGCGGCGACGCTGCGCACGTCGAACGACGCCGAGCTGGTCGCGCTGGCCGGGAGGCTCGAGCCGTTCGCCAGGCAGGCCCAGAACAACCTGAAGCAGATCGGGCTGGCGATGCACCGCTGGGACGGCGTCGAGGGCACCGACCAGGTGGTGGACCCTCGGACGGCCGAGCAGGTGAAGGGCTGGCTGCGGTCGCTGTGCGAGATCGAGTCGGCGTCCGCCGAGCTGATGCTGGCGTGCGCGACCGGCCGCGACATCGACGACGAGGAGGAGCGGGCCGCGCTGCGCGCGGCGGAGGCCGACCTCAAGCGCATCCAGGCCGAGACCAAGCGGACCCTCGACCGCGCCTTCGCCGGTCTGCGCCTCGACCGGGCCCAGGTCTGCCCGACCGGCGCGGCCACCAGCCGCCGGTGACCGCCGGCCGGGGAGCCGGCGACGGCTCCGCCGGCCCGCGGTGCGCGTTCGGGCGCCGCTCCCGGCCGGGAGCGGCGCCTTCGTGCGTCCGGCCCGGCCGCCGGAACGGCCGGCGGCAGCGGCCGCGGCCGGTCGCGGCTCGTGGCGCGGCCGGCGGGCGCCTGCTACACTCCTACGCTCCTGGCCGTTCCCATGGCGACGCGCGACGAAGCCGGGCGGATCACCCGGCTCCTCCAAGCCCACCACGAGGGCGACCGCGCGGCCTTCGACCAGCTCGTGCCCCTGGTCTACGATCGCCTGCGCCGGATCGCGCACGGCCAGCTCGCGCGGCGCGGCCGCGGGCGGACGCTCGACACCACGTCGCTGGTCCACGAGGCCTACATGGAGCTGGTCGAGGAGACCGGCGTCGCCTGGCAGGACCGCTCCCACTTCTTCGCCATCTGCGCCCGCGCGATGCGCCGCATCGTGGTCGACTACGCGCGCGAGCGGACCGCGCTCAAGCGCGGCGGCGGCAAGCCGGACCTCACGCTCGAGCCCGAGCGCCTGAGCGTCGAGCAGCAGGCCGAGCAGGTGCTGGCGGTCGACCGCGCGGTCGAGAGCCTCGCCGCGTTCAACGAGCGGCTCGCCCGCCTGGTCGAATGCCGCTACTTCGCCGGCCTGACCGAGGAGGAGACCGCCGAGGCGCTCGGCACGTCGCTGCGCACGGTCCAGCGCGACTGGACCCGGGCGCGGGCGTGGCTGCAGAAGGAGCTGGCGTAGCCGGGCTGGCGGGTTTCGCGGCGCGTTTTCGACTCTCGAGGTGGACCGTCGCAGGAGGATCGCCATCACCGCCGACGACTCCCACCGCCGGCGGGCGACCGCCGACGCGCTGTTCGATCGCGCGCTCGACCTCGACCCCGGCGAGCGCGGCGGGCTGCTCGACCGCGAGTGCGCGGGCGATCCGGCGCTGCGCGCCGAGGTCGAAGAGCTGCTGCGCCTCGCCGCCGAGCCGGCGGCGGGGCTCGACCTCCGGCCGGCCGCCGGCGGGCCGCTCTGGCGCGACCTCGCCTCCTCGCTCGCCGCGCCCGCGGCGGGCGAGATCCCCGCGCGCGCCGGGCCCTGGCGCCTGGTGCGCGAGCTGGGGCGCGGCGGCATGGGCGCGGTCTACCTCGCCGAGCGCGCCGACGGCGAGTTCGAGCAGCAGGCGGCTTTGAAGCTCCTGCCGGCGGGGGCGGCGTCGGAGGAGTCGCTCCGCCGCTTCGAGCGCGAGCGCCAGATCCTCGCCGGCCTCGAGCACCCCGGGATCGCGCGCCTGCTCGACGGCGGCCGCACCGCCGAGGGCCGTCCGTACTTCGCGATGGAGCTGGTCGCGGGGCGGCCGATCGACCGCCACTGCGACGAGGAGCGGCTCGGCGTGCGGGCGCGCCTCGCGCTCTTCGTCCAGGTCGGCCGCGCGGTCGAGCACGCCCACCGCAACCTGGTCGTCCACCGCGACCTCAAGCCGTCGAACATCGTGGTCGGCGCCGGCGGCGAGATCAAGCTGCTCGACTTCGGGATCGCGAAGCTCCTCCAGCCGGAGCGCGCGGACGAGGCGCTGACCCGGACCGCGGCGCGCCTGCTCACCCCCGAGTACGCGAGCCCCGAGCAGGTCCTCGGCCAGCCGATCACGGTCGCCTCCGACGTCTACCAGCTCGGTCTCCTCCTCTACGAGCTGCTCGCCGGCCGCCGCGCCCACCGGCTGACCGGCGAATCGGCGCGCGAGCTGCTGCGCGCGGTCTGCGACGCCGAGCCGCCGGCGCCGAGCGCCGCGATCGCCGCGCCGGCGAGCGCCGAGCCGGACGCCGAGGCG
>CAZNIX010000289.1:5599-6426 GCA_964573125.1 uncultured Thermoanaerobaculia bacterium | reverse complement strand
CGCTGCCGGGCTTTGGCCACCCCGCGCAGCGGGCTCGCCGGCCGCCCGGCGGGGTGGGGCGGGACGGCCGCCTGGGGGCGAGGAGCCGACGGGCGGAGCGGCGCGGGCGTGGCCGCGCCGCTCCGGCGGGGGTCCGCTACCGGTCAGGCCCAGCCCAGGCGCAGGCGGCCTTCAGTCGTGAGTTCCACCCCCGCGGCGCCCAGCCGCCGGCACTCGCGGTCGAGGGTCGCGCGCAGCCATTCGACGTCGGCCTCTGGCGCCCGGCCGAGGCGGAAGCGGCGCATGCGGAGCGGGGTCATCTCGAGCGCGAGCAGCCGGCCGTCCGCCGGGTCGAGCGCCGGGAAGACCATCAGCATCAGGTCGTCGCGGTACTGCTGGTAGCCCTCGATCCCCTCGTAGTCGTCGAGGAAATCGCCGCAGCCGTAGAGCACGAGCTTGCCGTTGTGGACCTCGACTCCCCGCGGGTGGTGCGACGAGTGGCCGTGGACGAGGTCGACGCCGGCGGCGTCGAGCAGGCGGTGAGCGAACGCGCGCTCCGCGGCGGCGACGTCGTAGCCCCAGTTGGCGCCCCAGTGGAGCGACGCCACCACCAGGTCGCCGGGGCGCTTGACCGCGGCGACCCGGGCCGCGATGCGCTCGGCGGCGGCGGCGGAGAGGTCGGGCAGGAGGTCGATCCCGGGCTCCGCTGCGGTCGCGGCCCACCCGCGCGGGACGCCGCTCGAGCGTTCGGCGAACGCGAACACGAGCACCCGGCCGCCGCCGGCGGTGGCGAGCGCCGCCGGCGTTTCGGCCTGCCGGCGGTCGCGGGCGGGGGGGCCGGGCGGGGT
>CAZNIX010000289.1:0-5589 GCA_964573125.1 uncultured Thermoanaerobaculia bacterium | reverse complement strand
GCGGCCGGCGCCGGCGGTCGCGATGCCGGCGGCGGCCAGCGTGTCGAGGGTCTCGATCAGCCCCTCCCGCCCCCAGTCGAGCACGTGGTTGTTCGCGAGCACGCAGCAGTCGAGACCGGCGGCGGTCAGGCAGCCGACGTTGGCGGGGTGCATCCGGTAGTGGATCCCCTTGCCCGGCCACGGCTCGCCGCGGCTGGTGACCGCGGTCTCGAGGTTGACGATGCGCGCGGCCGGCCGCACCCGCGCGAGCTCGGCGAGGGCGTCGCCCCACGGGTACTCCGGCGCCGCCGGCCGCGGGATCGGCCCGTGCGCGCGCTCGGCGAGCGCGACGTAGTCGAGCGCGCTCTTCACCCACGGCTCGTGTAGGCGGGGATCGCCGGGGTGGGGGAGGATCTGATCGACGCCGCGGCCGGTCATCACGTCCCCGCACAGAAACAGCGTCACCGCCTCGCCTGCGCCCATCGACCGGCCTCCTCGCCGTCGCCCGTGCCGCGGGGTAGCCGCCGGGCCACCTCTCGGCGTGGCCGAACCACCCCGGGAGACGTTCGCCGGGGGCCGCCCGGAGCGTACATTGAATGTCCGAAGTCGGGCCACGCGAGGAGGCGCACCGATGATCGTCAACTGCGCGGTTTGCGAGCAGGAGATCGAGGAACGCGAGGCGTTCGCCACCATCGACGACGACGGCGAGGTCTTCCATCTGTGCAGCAGCCGCTGCCTCGAGGAGTTCGAGGAGGAGCCGGAGCTGTTCGGCGCCTGGGCGCTCGAGGAGCCGGAGGCCGCCGAGCGGCGCTGAGCGGCAGGCCGGGAGGGTAACCGGCGATGAACAGGGCGGGCGCCGGCGGCCGAGCCGCCAAGAGACGGCCCGCGGCCGCGAGGAGCGGCGGGCGGAGGCGCGGCGCTGCCGCCCAGCCCGCCGTTGGCGCGGCTGCGTTCCACCGCATCCCCAACAGCGCGGTCGCCCAGGCGCTCGGGGAGGTCGCGGACATCCTCGAGATCGAGGGCGAGAGCGCGTTCCGCGTCCGCGCCTACCGCTCGGCGGCGCAGTACCTGAGCAACCTCGGCCGGCCGGTGGCGGAGATCGCCGCCGAGGGCGGGAAGAAGGCGCTCGTCGAGCTGCCCTCGGTGGGCGCGAGCATCGCCGACAAGATCCTCGAGATCCTCTCGACCGGCCGCCTGGGCAAGCTCCGGGAGCTGCGCCGCGAGGTGCCGCCGGAGCTGTCCGGGCTGCTCGCGATTCCCGGTCTCGGGCCCAAGAAGCTCCATCTCCTGCACGAGCGGCTCGGTGTGCGCCGCCTCGACGACCTCGAGCGGGCGCTCGCGAGCGGCGAGGCGGCGGCGCTGCCCGGCTTCGGCTCGCGCAGCGCCGCCAAGCTGCGCGACGCCGTCGCCCAGTACCGGCGGCGGGTCGGGCGCTTCCGCCTGGTCGAGGCCGAGCAGTACGCGGCCGCGCTCTGCGATCACCTGCGCGAGAGCGGGACGGTCGAGCGGCTGGAGGTGGCGGGCAGCTTCCGCCGGCGCCGGGAGACGGTCGGCGACCTCGACCTGCTCGCCGTCGCCGCCGACCCCCAGGCGGCGACCGCGGCGCTGGCGCGCTTCGAAGGCGTCGCCGAGGTCCTGCTCGCCGGCCCGACCAAGACCTCGGTGCGGCTCGACAACGGCCTGCAGATCGACCTGCGGATCATCCCCGCGGCGACGTTCGGCGCCGCGCTCCACTACTTCACCGGCTCCAAGGAGCACAACATCGCGCTGCGCACGCTGGCCAAGCAGCGCGGCTACAAGGTCAGCGAGTACGGCGGCTTCCGCGGCCGGCGGCGGGTCGCCGGGCGCACCGAGGAGGAGATCTTCGCGCTCGTCGGCGCGCGCTGGATCCCGCCCGAGCTACGCGAGAACCGGGGCGAGATCGAGGCCGCGATCGCGGGCGCCCTGCCGGCGCTGATCGAGATCGGCGACCTCCGGGGCGATCTGCAGATGCACACCACCGCCACCGACGGCCGCCACACCGCCGAGCGGATGGCGCGCGCGGCGGCCGCGCTCGGGCGCGAGTACATCGCGATCACCGAGCACTCGCACGCCGTGCGCGTGGCCGGCGGGCTCGACGACGCGGCGCTCCTCGCGCGCTGCCGGGAGCTGCGCCGCCTGCGCGTGCCGGGAGTCCGCGTCCTCACCGGAGTCGAGGTCGACATCCTGCGCGACGGCGCGCTCGACCTTCGGGACGACACGCTGGCCCAGCTCGACGTCGTGGTGGCGAGCGTCCACAGCTACCTCGGCCTGCCGCGCGCGGAGATGACCCGGCGCGTGATCCGCGCGGTCGAGAGCGGCTCGGTGCACGTCCTCGGGCACCCCACCGGCCGGCTGATCAACGAGCGCGAGCCGATCGCGCTCGACCTCGAGGCGGTGATCAGGGCCTGCGCGCGCGCGGGGGTGGCGCTCGAGATCAACGCCCACCCGTCGCGGCTCGACCTCTCGGACGTCCACGCCCGGCTGGCCAAGGAGCTGGGCGCCGCGCTGGTGATCTCGACCGACGCCCACTCGACCGAGGAGCTGTCGCTCCTGCGTTTCGGCGTCGACGTCGCCCGCCGCGCCTGGCTGACCCCCTCCGACGTGCTCAACACCCTGCGCGCCGAGGAGTTGCTGGCGGCGCTCCACGGCGAGCGGCGGAGCCGGCCGCGGCGGAGGCCGAGCCGTGCCGCCTGAGACCGCCGCCACGCTCGCCGCGGCGCCGCGGGTGGAGCCCAACCTGGGCGACTACCGCGAGGCGTGCCGGCGCTTCTCGTGGCGGCGGGCGCGCGCCGGGCTCGACGGCCTGCCCGGCGGCCGCGGCCTCAACATCGCCCACGAGGCGGTCGATCGCCACGCCGCCGGTCCGCGCCGCGACCGCGTGGCGCTGCGCTTCGTCGGCCGCGACGGCCGGGTGCGCGACGTGACCTACGGCCGGCTCGCGGCCCTGACCAACCGCTTCGCCAACGTCCTCGCCGGCCTCGGCGTCGGCCGCGGCGGGCGGGTGTTCACGCTCGCCGACCGCATCCCCGAGCTGTACGTCGCGGCGCTCGGGACGCTCAAGGCGGGCGCCGTCTACTGCCCGCTCTTCTCTGCGTTCGGCCCGGAGCCGGTCCGCCAGCGCCTCGACCTCGGCGGCGGCCAGGCGCTGGTGACGACCGAGCGGCTCTACCGGCGCAAGGTCGAGCCGATCCGCGCCGGCCTGCCGGCGCTCGAGCACGTCCTGATCGTCGCCGAGCCCGGGCGCGAGCCGCCGCCGGGGTGCTCCGATCTCACGGCGCGCATGGCCGCGGTGTCCGAGCAGTTCGAGATCCCGGCCACCGACCCCGAGCAGATGGCCCTGGTGCACTTCACCAGCGGCACCACCGGCACCCCCAAGGGGGCGATCCACGTCCACCAGGCGGTCGTCGCCCACCACGCGACCGCCGAGCTGGCGCTCGACTTCCACCCCGGGGACGTCTTCTGGTGCACCGCCGACCCGGGCTGGGTCACCGGCACCAGCTACGGCATCGTCGCGCCGCTGACCCACGGCCTGACCACCGTCGTCGACGAGCGGGACTTCGACGCCGCCGCCTGGTACGGCCTGATCGAGCGCGAGCGGGTGACGGTGTGGTACACGGCGCCGACCGCGATCCGCATGCTGATGCGCGCCGGCGCCGAGCTGGCGCGGCGGTTCGACCTCTCCTCGCTGCGCCTGATCGCGAGCGTCGGCGAGCCGCTCAACCCGGAGGCGGTCATCTGGGGGCAGGAGGTCTACGGAATGCCGATCCTCGACAACTGGTGGCAGACCGAGACCGGCGGCATCATGATCGCGAACTTCCCGGCGCTGCCGGTCAAGCCCGGCTCGATGGGGCTGCCGATCCCGGGGGTCGAGGCGGCGATCGTCGAGCGCCGCGCGGGCGGCGTCGAGCCCCTGCCGCCGGGCCGCGTGGGGGAGCTGGCGCTCGCGCCCGGCTGGCCGTCGATGTTCCGCGGCTACCTCGGCCAGGAGGAGCGCTACCGGAGCTGCTTCGCCGGCGGCTGGTACCTGACCGGCGACCTCGCCCGCCGCGACGAGGACGGCTACTACTGGTTCGTCGGAAGGGGCGACGACGTGATCAAGAGCGCCGGCCATCTGATCGGGCCGTTCGAGGTCGAGAGCGTCCTGCTCGAGCATCCGGCGGTGGCCGAGGCGGCGGTGATCGGCGTGCCCGACCCGATCGCCGGCGAGACGGTCAAGGCGTTCGTCGCGCTCAAGCCCGGCCACGCGCCGGGCGAGGCGCAGGCGATGGAGCTGCTCGCGCACGCCCGGCGGCGGCTGGGCGCCGTGGTGGCGCCCAAGGAGATCGCGTTCCGCGACGTTTTGCCGCGCACGCGCTCGGGCAAGCTCATGCGTCGGCTGCTCAAGGCGCGCGAGCTGGGGCTGCCGGAGGGGGATATCTCGACCCTGGAGACGCCGGCGTGAGGCAGACCGAGCCGGCGCTGCCCGCGCCCGAGCACGCGTTCCAGCTTCTGCGCGAGATGGTGCGCATCCGGCGGCTCGAGGAGCGCTGCGCCGAGCTGTACACCGAGGAGAAGATCCGCGGCTTTCTCCACCTCTACATCGGCGAAGAGGCGGTGGCGGTCGGTACGATGCAAGCGCTCGAGCCCGACGACGCGGTGGTCGCCACCTACCGCGAGCACGGCCACGCCCTGGCGCGCGGGCTGCCGGCGCGTGCGATCTTGGCCGAGATGTTCGGCAAGCTCGAGGGGTGCAGCCGCGGCCGCGGCGGCTCGATGCACCTGTTCGACGCCGCCACCCGCTTCTACGGCGGCAACGCGATCGTCGGCGGCGGCCTGCCGCTGGCGGCCGGCCTCGCGCTCGCCGACCGCATGCAGGGGCGGTCGCGGGTGACGGCCTGCTTCTTCGGCGAGGGGGCGGTCGCCGAGGGCGAGTTCCACGAGACGCTCAACCTGGCCGCGCTGTGGGAGCTGCCGGTCCTCTTCTGCTGCGAGAACAACCTCTACGCGATGGGCACCGCGCTCGAGCGCTCGGAGTCGGAGACCGACCTTTGCCTGAAGGCGGCGGCGTTCGAGATCCCGGCCTGGCCGGTCGACGGCATGGACGTGCTCGCGGTCGAGCGCGCCGCGCGCGCCGCCGCCGACGCCGTGCGCGCGGGCGGCGGGCCGTACTTCCTCGAGCTGCGCACCTACCGCTTCCGCGCGCACTCGATGTTCGACCCCCAGCTCTACCGCACCAAGGAGGAGGTCGAGCGCTGGAAGGAGCGCGATCCGATCCCGGCGTTCGCCGGCCGGCTGCGCGCGGCGGGGCTCGCGGTCGACGACGAGCTGGCGCGGATCGAGGCCGACACGGCGGCCGAGATCGCCGACGCGGTCGAGTTCGCCGAGGCCGGGACGCTCGAGCCGGTCGAGGAGCTGACGCGGTTCGTCACGAGGGAGGCGGCACCATGAGCCGGCGCGACCCCGAGAGCGCGACCGCGAAGCCGCCGACCGCGTTCGACCCCACGACGGGCGCCGCCGCACCGGCGACCACGGCCGGCGGCGCCGTCGCCGTGAGCGAGCCCGCGATCGCGAAGCCGGCGAGCTCGTTCGCACCCACGGCGGCCGCCACCG
>CAZNIX010000288.1:0-6454 GCA_964573125.1 uncultured Thermoanaerobaculia bacterium | reverse complement strand
GCCGCGGCGAGCGCCCGCTCGGCGCCGTCGTAGTCGAGCGCCAGGCGGCGGGCGTCGGCGAGCGCCAGCTCGAGCCGGGCGCGGCCGCCCGGCGGCTCGCTCCCGCCGGCGAGGAGAAGCTCGTAGATCTTCGCCGCGCGCACGCCGTCGCCGCGCTCGTGGAGCGTCGCGGCGAGCGGCGCGAGCGCCGCCGGGTCGCCCGCGGCGAGCGTGCGCTCGTAGGACTCGACGAGCAGGCGGTGGCGCTCCAGCTCGGCCTCGAGGTGGCGGATCATCGCCGGCGCGCTCTTGAACCCGTGCGCCGCGCCCACCCGCGCGAGCCGCGCGTCGACGATCAGCGTCAGCGGCAGCCCGCGCACGCCGAAGCGCTGCTTGAGGCGGGTGCCCTCGCCGCCGTCCTCGACGTCGAGGCGGAGGAGGACGAAGCGGTCCGCGGCCCAGACCTGGAACCCCGGGTCGGAGAAGGTCTCGCGGTCGAGCCGGCGGCACCAGCCGCACCACTCGGCCTGGAGGTCGACCAGGATCAGCCGGCCGCCGGCGGCCGCCTCGGCGGTCGCCTCCGCGGCGGTCGAGTGCCAGCGGGGCGCGCCCTCGTCCTCGCCTGCGGCGGAGGCGGCGCCGGCGAAGAGAGCGGCGGCCAACGGCAGGGCGGCGGCGAGGGCGGTCGGTCGGGGCATGGGCAGGTCGGCGAGCGTATCGCAGGCGGCGGATCGCGGTGGCTTCGGGTCGGGCGCGAGCGGCCGATCTGACGCCCGGCGGCCCGCGCGCGGGGAGGATCTGCAAGGCCGATACCGGCCCGCCGGGCGCCGCGCCGGCGGTGATACCATGCGCGCCCGTGAACCGCCCCCTGAAGCTGTCGCGCCGCGCCGCCGGGATCGCCGAGTCGGCCACCACGCGGGTCTCCCGACGCGCCTCGGAGCTGCGCCGCCGCGGGGTGCCGGTGGTCGATTTCGGCGTCGGCGAGCCCGATTTCGACTCGCCGGCGGTCGCGGTCGAGGCCGCCCGCGCCGCGCTCGCCGCGGGGTTCACCCGCTACACCCCGACCGACGGCACGCCCGAGCTGCGCGCCGCGCTCGCCGCCGGCCTCGCCGCGCGCTACGGCGCGCCCTGGTCGGGCGGCGACGGCGTGGTCACCGTGGGTGCCAAGACGGCGCTCTTCGAGCTCGCCCTGGCGCTGCTCGAGGACGGCGACGAGGTCGTGCTGCCGGCCCCGGCCTGGGTCAGCTTCCCGGAGCAGATCCGCTTCGCCGGCGCCGCGCCGGTCGCGGTGCCGACCGACCCCGCCGACGGCTTCGCGATCCGCGCCGAGCCGCTGATCGCGGCGCTGACGCCGCGCACCCGCGCAGTGCTCATCAACTCGCCGTGCAACCCGACCGGCGGGGTGATCGCCGCCGCCGACTTGCGCGCGCTCGCCGCCGCGTGCGCCGAGCGCGGGGTCCTGCTCCTCTCCGACGAGACCTACGAGCGCTTCCTCTACGACGGCGCCGCCCACGCCAGCGCGGCGGCGCTCGCCGCCGAGTACCCCGACACCGTGGTCCTGGTCGGCTCGTTCTCGAAGACCTACGCGATGACCGGCTGGCGGCTCGGCTTCACGTTCGGGCCCAAGGCGGTGATCGCGGCGGTGTCGAACGTCCAGAGCCACGCCACCTCGAACCCGACCTCGTTCGCGATGCGCGGGGCCGAGGCCGCGCTCGCCGGCGCCGAGGCCGACGTCGAGGCGATGATCGCCGAGTACCAGGCGCGGCGCGACCTGCTGATCCCGCGCCTCAACGCCCTGCCCGGGGTCGCCTGCCGGCCGCCGGCGGGCGCGTTCTACGCCTTCCCCGACGTCTCCGCGACCTACGGCGGCGCGATCGACGGCTCGCTGGCGTTCGCCGAGCGCCTGCTCGAGGAGGCGGCGGTCGCGGTGGTGCCCGGCCTCGCGTTCGGCGACGACCGCCACGTCCGCATCTCGTTCGCCTGCTCGCGCGCGCAGATCGCCGAGGGCCTCGACCGCATCGAGGCCTTCCTCGGGGCGGCCCGGTCCGCCGCCGCGGTCCCGACCCCCGTTGACGCTGCCTCGCTCAAGGAGCCGTGATGAGCCGCTCGATCACTTGCCGTCCACTCGCGCTCGCCGTCCTCGCCCTCGTCGCCGCGCTGCCGCCGGCCGCCGGCGCCCACGAGGAGCCCGTCGCCGCGGCCCACCCGCCGACCGCCGAAGGCGCCGCCCGCTTCGTCGACGCCGCCGAGGCCGACCTGCTGGCGCTGCTCTCCGCCGCCGAGCGCGCGGCCTGGGTGCAGGCGACCTACATCACGGTCGACACCCAGGCGATCGCCGCCGCGGCCAACGAGGAGCTGCTCGCCGCCGCCTCGCGCTACGCCCAGGAGGCGGCGCGCTTCGACGGCCTGGAGCTCCCCTACGACGTCGCCCGGAGGCTCACGCTGCTCAAGCTCGGCGGCTCGCTCGCCGCCCCCTCCGACCCCGCGCTGACCGCCGAGCTGGCGCGCATCGCCGCCGGCCTGGAGGCGGCCTACGGCAGCGGCAAGTGGTGCCCCGAGGGCGGCGCGCCGGCCGGCGACACCTCCGGCGACGGCTGCCTCGACCTCGAGGAGATGACCGTCATCCTCGCCGAGAGCCGCGACGCCGGCCAGCTCCTCGCGGTGTGGACCGGCTGGCGGACGGTGTCGCCGCCGATGCGCGCGGACTACCGCCGCTTCGTCGAGCTGGCCAACCTGGGCGCGCGCGAGCTCGGGTTCGCCGACACCGGCGCGATGTGGCGCTCGGGCTACGACATGCCGCCCGACGAGTTCGCGGCCGAGCTCGACCGTCTATGGGGCCAGGTGCGGCCGCTCTACGAGGCGCTCCACTGCCATGTCCGCGCCAAGCTGCGCGAGCACTACGGCGCCGACGCGGTGCCCGCCGGCGGTGCGATCCCGGCCCACCTGCTCGGCAACATGTGGGCGCAGAGCTGGGACAACGTCTACGAGCTGGTCGCGCCCGCCGGCGCCGACCCCGGCTACGACCTCACCGAGCGCTTGCGCGCCGCGGGCTACGACCCGCTCCGGATGGTGCGCTCGGGCGAGAACTTCTTCAGCTCGCTCGGCTTCGCGCCGCTGCCCGCGACCTTCTGGGAGCGTTCGCTCTTCACCAAGCCGGCCGACCGCGACGTCGTCTGCCACGCGAGCGCGTGGGACCTCGACCAGGTCGAGGACCTGCGCATCAAGATGTGCATCAAGACGACCGCCGAGGACTTCCGCACCATCCACCACGAGCTGGGGCACAACTACTACCAGCGCGCCTACAACACGCTGCCGTTCCTCTACCGCAACAGCGCGAACGACGGCTTCCACGAGGCGATCGGCGACACCATCGCGCTCTCGGTGACCCCGGCCTACCTGGTCGAAATCGGCCTGCTCGAGGCCGAGCCCGACCCCTCGAAGGACCTCGGCCTGCTGCTGCGCGACGCCCTCGACAAGGTCGCGTTCCTCCCCTTCGGCCTGCTCATCGACCAGTGGCGGTGGCAGGTCTTCTCGGGCGCGATCCCGCCCGAGCGCTACAACCAGGGGTGGTGGGACCTGCGCCTCAAGTACCAGGGGATCGCGCCGCCGGTCGCGCGCAGCGAGGCCGATTTCGACCCCGGCGCCAAGTACCACATCCCCGGCAACACGCCGTACACCCGGTACTTCCTCGCCGCGGTATTGCAGTTCCAGTTCCACCGCGACCTGTGCCGGATCGCCGGCTACGAAGGGCCGCTCAACCGCTGCACGATCTACGGCAGCGCCGAGGCCGGCGCGCGGCTCAACCGGATGCTCGAGGTCGGGCGGTCGCGCCCCTGGCCCGAGGCGCTGGCGGTGGTCTCCGGGTCGGCGGAGATGGACGCCACGGCGATCCTCGACTACTTCGCGCCGCTCAAGGCCTGGCTCGACGAGCAGAACGCCGGCCGGCAGTGCGGCTGGTAGGGGGAAACCGGCGCCCTTCCGGCACCGGCGACGGGCCATCGCGGCATCGGCCGGAGGCCGCCGCGCGCCGGCCGCGCCCGCCTCCTCGCCGCCGCGGTCCGGGGTATCGAACTTGCAGATCCGCGCCCGAGTCGAGTCACGCCACCACGGCGGCCGAAACGGAACGCGCGTCCGGAGCGTCCTACTGGTTCGAGGGGCACGATGACCAGTCCGCGCTACCCCGAGATCGAGGTGCGGGTGGCGAGCGCCCATCCGCTCGTCCTGATCGGGGCGACCCGCCAGGCCCTCCGCCGCGCCGGCGTCGCCAAGCCGCAGATCCAGGACTTCTCCGCCCAGGCCTTCGCCAGCGCCGACGCCCCCGCCGTCTGCCGCCAGTGGGTGCGCCTGATCGCGCCCCCGGCGGCGCCGTCGTCCTGAACTCCGGACACCCCTCGGCCGGCTCGCCGGACGCAACCGTCCGTCGAGCGTCCGAAAACGAACACCCGTCTCTACCGGACCGGCGTCGGGGGGCGCAGCCCCTCTCCAAAAAGACGTCAGCCGCCCGGCACTTCGAGCGCGCCGAGCGAGATGCCGAGCTCGCCGGAGAGGAGGTCGGCGAGACCGATCGCCAGGCGCTGGCGGCCGGGGCGCATGACCAGCTCGGCCGACCAGGTGACGTGCTGCTCGAGCGCCGCGGCGTGGTCGGCGTCGGGGATGCGCAGCTCGAGCGGCTCGCTGCGCACCAGCGGCGAGGTCCGCCCCTGCTCGTCCATCGCCTGCACCGCCAGCTTGAGGCGCCCCAGCCAGCGCTCGCCGTCGGGCACCAGGGTCACCGCCGCGAGCGGGATCTCGATGTCGAGCGGCACGCGGTAGCCGCCGCCGTCGGTGGGCACCGCGCGGCCGACCACCGGGCGCACGCCGAAGCGGTTGCCCTCCTGGCCGAGCGCGAGCGCCGCGAGCACGCCCTGCTCGAGCCGGCGCTCCTGCGACAGGGTGCGGAAGCCGTTGCGGTGGCGCACGCGCACGCCCGGGCGCTTGACCTCGACCTCGAGGCGCCGGAAGCGCTGCTCGTCGGCGGGGCTCGCCTCGTAGCCGAGCGAGTAGTAGGTCGTCAGGTCCTGCCGGAGCTGGCCGAACATCAGGTCGAGATTGTTCGTGTTGGTCAGCGCCCGGCCGCCGGTCGCGTCGGCGAGCTGGTGGAGCGGCGCCTGGAGGTTGGCGCGGTTGACCGAGTCGACCTCGACGAAGCTGCCGCCGTGCTTCGAGCCGCCCTCTTCCGCCGACAGCGAGTCGAAGCTCGAGAGGCCGCCGGCGTCGAGCGTGTAGAGGGTGACCCCCGCGGTGTTGGCGGCGCGGGTCAGCTCCTCGTACTTCGGGGTCAGGTCGTAGCCGAACGCGTGCATGCGGGCGCGCGAGCGCTTGAAGCGGGTCTCGATGTAGACGAACAGGTCCTCGCCCACGCGCTTCGGCAGGCCGCTCGAGACGTGGACCAGCGCCTTGCGTCCGGGCAGGCCGCCGAGCGGCTCCATCAGCCGGGTGAGCGCCTCGAGCGGCAGGGCCAGCTCGGTCTGCCGCGCGTCGGCGTAGGCGGCGGCGGTGGCGAGCGCCTCGAACTCCTCGTCGGCGGCGTCGATCTCGCCGAGCGCGATTCGCCGGTCGGCGTCGCGGCTGACCGCGAGGCCGGAGAGCTTCTCGGCCTCGGCCGCGGCGTCGAGGATCAGCAGCGCGTCGGTGGTGAACGGCTGGCGGACGTTGAGCGAGTGGTCGTAGGTGACGAGCATCATCTGCGTGCCGGCGGGGACCTCGGCGGTGACGAAGCGCTGGAGCGCGCGCAGGACCCGGTTGCGGTCGGGCGGCCGGAGGTTGAAGTTGTCGATGTAGAGGACGAGCTGGAGCCGCTGGTCGGGCGGCTGCTCGGTCGCGGGCGGCGGCGGCTCGGGCGCGGGCACCGGCGGCTCGGCGGCCGGCCGGCGCTCCGGGCGGGCGAGCAGCCGCTCCTCGGTGGCGGCGTAGAAGTTGCTGATCGGGACCGCGCGGCCGTCGACCCGCAGCTCGAAATCGTCGCGCGTGAGGCCGGTCACCGGGTTGCCCTGGCGATCCTCGACGAAGACGTCGATGTTGACGACGTTGACGCGGATCGCTTCGAAGAACTGCTGCTCGGGCTCGCCGGCCGGCTCCTGCGGCGGCGCTTGCTGAGCGCGGGCGGCCGTCGGGGCGAGGATGAGCGAGGCGAGGGCGAGCGGGCGCAGGTGACGCAGCATGACAGGCGAGCAGTATAGTACCGGCGACGCCTCCGCCACGGGCCCACCGCCGGCCGACGGGAGTCACCCGATGAACGGCACCCCCCCGCGGGCCACCGCACTCGCCGCGCTGCTGCTGCTGGCGCCGCCGGCGGCGGCCCAGGCGCCGCCGCGCGAGCGGGCTCCCGCGGAGCCGCCGGCGTTCGCCGACACCCTCGACATCGAGATCGTCAACCTCGACGTCGTGGTCACCGACGCCAAGGGCGACCCGGTCGAGGGCCTCGGCCGCGACGACT
>CAZNIX010000287.1:0-6460 GCA_964573125.1 uncultured Thermoanaerobaculia bacterium | reverse complement strand
CGAGCGGCGGAGCGCCGCGCTCGGCCGCCTGGCCGCACTGCTCACCGAGCGCGAGGCGGCGATCCTCGCCGCGAACCGCGAGGACCTCGAGGCCGCCCGCGCCGCCGGCCTCGCCGCGCCGCTCCTCCACCGGCTCGGGCTCTCCCCCGACAAGCTCGCGACCCTCCGCCGCGGGGTCGAGACCCTGGCCGCCGAGCCCGACCCGCTCGGCCGCCCGACCCGCCGCACCGAGCTCGACGACGGGCTGGTCCTGACCCGGGTGACGAGCCCGCTCGGCGTGCTCCTGATCGTCTTCGAGAGCCGGCCCGACGCGGTCGTCCAGATCGGCTCGCTCGCGATCCGCTCCGGCAACGCGGTGCTGCTCAAGGGGGGCTCCGAGGCCGAGCGCTCCAACCGCGTCCTGGTCGCCTGCCTGCGCGACGCCCTCGCCGCCGAGGGCCTGCCCGCCGACGCCGTCCAGGGGGTCGAGGGGCGCGCCGCAGTCGCCGGCCTGCTCGCGCTCGACGGCCTGATCGACCTCGTGATCCCCCGCGGGTCGGGCGCGCTGGTCCAGAGCATCCAGGCCGCGACCCGCATCCCGGTGCTCGGCCACGCCGAGGGGGTCTGCCACCTCTACCTCGACGCCGCCGCCGACCCCGCGATGGCGGCGAAGCTCGCGGTCGACGGCAAATGCGACTACCCGGCGGCGTGCAACGCCACCGAGACCCTGCTCGTCCACCGCGCCTTCCTCCCCCACCTGCGCGCCGTGGGCGCGGAGTTGCTCGACAAGGGGGTCGTCCTCAAGGCCGACGAGGAGGCGCGCGCCGCGCTGCCCGAAGCCGAGCCCGCGACCGACGCCGACTGGGGCCGCGAGTGGGGCGACCTCACGCTCGCCGTGCGCACCGTCGGCTCGCTCGAGGAGGCGATCGACCACATCCACCGCCACGGCAGCGCCCACACGGACGCCATCGTCACCGCCGACCGCGAGGCCGCCGCACGCTTCCTCGCCGCCGTCGACTCCGCCTCGGTCTTCCACAACGCCTCGACCCGCTTCGCCGACGGCTACCGCTACGGCCTCGGCGCCGAAGTCGGCATCGCCACCGGCCGCCTCCACGCCCGCGGACCGGTCGGGGCGGAGGGCCTCCTGACCTACCGCTGGCTGCTCGAGGGAACCGGGCAGGCGGCGAGCGATTACGGGCCGGGGAAGCGGGGGTTCACCCACCGGGCGCTGTAGGCCCGGCCCCTGTTCGGCCGTTCCCAAATCAGGTAGGATCGTTCCCGAAATGGGAATGGTCGGGACAGGGACCGTACGCGGCGGGCTGGCGGCCGCGTTGTTCACGCCGGTGCAAGAGCGGGTGTTGGGGCTGCTGTTCGGGCAGCCGGAGCGGAGGTTCCAGAGCGCGGAGCTCATCCGCCTGGCGAGCAGCGGCACCGGCGCCGTGCACCGGCAGCTCCAGCGTCTCGCCGCCGCCGGGCTCGTGACGGTCACCCGCGACGGCAACCAGAAGTACTACCAGGCCCGGAGAGACTCCCCCATCTTCCCCGAGCTCCACGGCCTCGCCGTCAAGACCGCCGGCGTCGTCGAGCCCTTGCGCGCCGCCCTCGAGCCCCTGTCCGAGCGGATCGCCGTCGCCTTCGTCTACGGCTCCATCGCCAAGGGGACCGATCGCGCCGGAAGCGACCTCGACCTCCTCGTCGTGAGCGATCGCCTCGGCCACCCCGATCTCTACCGGGCCCTCGAAGACGCCGAGCGCGCCCTCGCCCGGCCGGTCAACCCGACGGTCTTGACCCGCGAGGAGTGGCGGCGGAAGCGGTCGGAGCCCGATTCCTTCGTCCAGCGCATCGCGGCGCAGCCCAAGCTCTTCGTGATCGGGAGCGAGGATGCCTTCACCTGAGCTGGAACGACTCGCGGATCGCGGCCTGCTCAAGCGCGAGCCGCCGGGCGAGGCCGAGATCGAGGGTCTGATCCGCTCTGCCGCACGGCGTCTCCGCGACGCTCAGAATGAAGATCTCTCGCTCGACAGCCGGTTCGACCTCGCCTACAGCGCGGCGCACGCCCTGGCGCTCGCTGCCCTGCGCTTCTGTGGCTACCGCGCCGAAAAGAGGTACCTCGTCTTCACTCGTCTTCCAGTGCCTCGCGCACACGCTCGCGACACCCGCTCCCACCTGGCGCCTCTTGGTCAAGTGCCACGAAGAGAGGAACCACATCGAGTACGAGGGCATGCCGAAGGTGAGCGAAGTGCTCGTGGCCGACCTCGTCGCCGCCGCGCAGGAGTTGCTCGCGAGGGTCCGCGAGCTGTCGTTGTCCGGAGATTCGGAAGCGGCTAGCGATCAATGACCAGCGACGGCAGCGCGCCTCCGCTCGAGTCTGTTGATCTGGAGGGAATCAAATGAAGGAAGTCCAGAAACCCGATCATGTGAGCCTCACGACCCTGGTCGGAAGACTTCGAGAGGGCCGTTATGTCATCCCCGACTTTCAGCGGGAGTTCGAGTGGAAGCCTTGGGACATCCGGGAGCTGATGCGGTCGATTTTCCTCAATTACTACATTGGGAGTCTACTGCTGTGGAAAGGAAAGCCGGAGAACCTTCAACGGCTCGCTTGCAAGCAGCTCGACGGCTTCAGCGGCGACGGCGATCCGACTCACATTGTCCTCGACGGCCAACAGCGGCTGACCGCAATGTACTACGCGTTCATGGCACCCGACACACCAGCGCCTACACGGCAGAATCGTTACCTCTACTTCATCCGAGTAGACCGCTTCATGGACGAGGCGTATGACGACGCCTTCGAGTACGACTGGACGCGCCACGGCGTGAAGCTCCTCGATGATCGGGAGGCGCAGTTCGAGAGCCACAAGTTCCCGCTCTCGGTAGTTGGCCAAGGAGGGTGGGAGCTCGGGAACTGGGTGCAGGGTTACGAGGGCTTCTGGCGAAAGAGAGAGACGGACGCGAACGAAGCAGGTGACGGTGATGCCGGCGGCACCGCCGCGAGGCACGCGAGGAACGCTCGGACCTTCGGCGAGCACCTCAAAGCTGTCACAGAGCAGTACCAGATCGCCTACATCGAGCTCGATTGTGATCTCGAACTCGACAAGGTCTGTGACATCTTCACCCGGATAAACAGCCGTGGGATCCGCCTAAACATATTCGACCTGATCAACGCTCTCCTCACACCCAATGGTTTGCGGCTCAGGCACTTGTGGCATGAGGCGAAATCACGTCTCGACTTTGTCGAAACCGAGCGGATGGACGTCTACATCCTCCAAGTGATGTCGATCCTTCGCCAAGCCTACTGTTCTCCCAAGTACCTCTATTACCTGCTGCCCGGGCAGGAGAAGAAGGTGCGCGAGGTGGACGGCTCGCTCCGCCGGGAGGTCCTGGTTCCCGACATCAACGAGTTCGAACGGCACTGGAATCAGGCGGTCGAGGCATTACACCGAGCGATCGATCCGGGGTTATCTACTTGACACAGGGTCCGCATTCTGCTACGCTCCCCTTCGATGGACGGGCACTACACGGAACCGGCTGACTTCGCGGGCCTTTTCGTAGGCTCCGGCGCCTGCCGCTCCGCCTTTTCTGCTTCCCGCTTCGCTTCCTCCACGACCCGCTTCGGGAACAGCCTCCGGATGGCCTCTTCGTCGGTCAGCTCTGCGACCGCCTTCTTCACCATGGGAGCCTCCTAATGCCTACCAGGAACATCGACCTTCCGACCCTGATCGAGCGTTTCGGTTCTGAGGACAAGTGCCACGCCTACCTTGAACAGATTCGCTGGCCGGAGGGTGTCCGCTGCCCCCGTTGCGAGCACGCCTCGATTTCCCGAATCAGCGACCGCCGGCAATTCGAGTGCAACGCCTGTTCGTACCAGTTCTCGGTTCGCGTCGGGACGATCTTCCACGATTCGCACCTGCCGCTGTGGAAGTGGTTCCTCGCCGTCTACATGATGTGCCAGAGCAAGAAGGGAATCAGCTCGAATCAGTTGAAGCGCATGCTCGGCGTCGCCTATAAGACCGCTTGGTATCTGACGCACCGTATCCGCTCCGCCATGAATACCGGTGAAGGTGAGTTGCTTTGCGGGATCGTTGAAGTTGATGAGACATGGGTCAGCGGGAAGGCGGAGGGCGAAGGCCGCGGCTTCACCGGAAACAAGACCATCGTAGTCGGCGCCGTTCAGCGCGGCGGGGATGTGCGCCTCGGCGTGATCGCTTCCCGGACTCGCGAAGAGCTTCACGGCTTCATCCGCGCCAACGTAGACGACGAAACCGAAGCGATCTTCACCGACGACTGGGAAGCCTACAAGGGAATCGAGGACAAGGACACGCTTCACCGGACGGTCAATCACCGGCGGAAGGAATGGGTAGTCGGCCAAGTCCACACCAACACCATTGAGAGCGTGTGGAGCCTGCTCGACCGCTCCATCATCGGCGCCTACCACAAGGTGAGCAAGAAGCATCTTCCGGCCTACCTTGAGGAAGTCGCCTTCCGGTTCAATAACCGCGAGAATCCGTACATGTTCCGCGATACCCTCCGTCGTCTGATCGCCGCCGACCCGCTCCAGTATGAGAAGCTGGTCGCCTAGTCGATCCCGAGATATCTCCGCAACGCCTCCCGCACGATGTCAGACGCGGAGCACTCCCGCTCCGCCGCCGCGACCTTGAGCGCCCGCCGTTCCTCCGGTTCCAGGAACACCACGGTCCGCACCTTCCCGCTCGCGGTCACGGTGCTACGCCCGCCCTTCGGCCCGGTCACGCGCTTGTCCTTCGGCATGCCGTGATCCTACGGCCCGCGTTGACACCAGTGACACCGGTGTCATAGCGTCGGCCCGCTGTACAGCGTAGAAGCGGCGCCGGTGTGGCGCCGCAAGAGGAACGCCCCCGGCGGGCGGGACTAGCGCCCGCCGGGGACTTGCCACTCAGGAGGCGAACCCCATGAGCGACCAGCCCAAGTCTACCCGCGTAACCTTCGACCTTCCGCCCGAGCTTGCCCCGCCGGACCGCGACCCGCCGCCGTTCGGGGAAGACGCCCCGATCCGCGAAACCTACGCCCGCCGGCTCCGCGCGGAGGACCGCGCTCTCCTGGAGTCGCTCTGCGCCTCCGTGCTGGAGCTGACGTGCGAGGCGACCATCTTCGCCCAGCGGATCGAGCACGGTGGTGTCTGCGATGAAGTCGGCGCCGTGGCGGCCGAGCTGCGGTATGCCGCCGACTTCCTCGCCTACATCGGCGGCCGGGAGGGCGACGCGCTCTCCCGCTCCGAGCACAAGCTGGCGGACTCGGCCGAGCGGATCGCCGCGCAAGTCGCTGCGCTCGCCGGCGAGCTTGAAGCGGCGATCGCGGCCGTCGAGCACGAGTAGCCTTCCCTTCCGGGGGCGGCGGTCACTCATCGCCGCCCCTTTCCTATTGGGCAGACGCCAAGCTGACATTAGTTATCACCGGAGTCTTTCGCGCGCCGAATCTGACGCTTAGCCAATAGTTCCTAGAAATCACCGGCTGTGATATGCGAAACGTCGCTGTTCGCCTGTCATCGCTATATTCTGGCCCGCTCGCACTCAGCAGTCCACCATAGTTAAAGATTCCGAGAGTTGCGCCCATCATCTCGCAATCGCAAGTGATACGCAGCAAGGCCGGAGAGATTGAACCAGTCGGGGGCAGTACAAGCACAACCATCCCAAATAGAGGATCGCCTGTATCCGTTGTTACGCCCGAAAGAGAGTCGGTCACCCATTGCAACTGACTAAGAGCCGACACGCTGCTGCGGAGTACGTCTCGCTCTTCTTGAAGAGCAGTGGAATTAGCTTCGCGCTCAGCTTCGAGGCGGTCGAAACGCTCGGCGTACAAGTCTTTCAGTGACTCCACCCTACTATCGCCCAGAGAATGCGCGATGTCTACTTGTCTTTGCAGCACGGCGATCGTGTCGCGCAAAGCTTCCTTGTCATTCTCCGCTGACGCAATGTCCTTCTCTTGGCTCTCATTCTGCGCAACGTACTCCAAGCGCATCGCGTGAAACGAGAAGAATGTGCCCAACACTAAGACCATCACTGCAAGCAACCGGAGGGCCCACCGGGGAGGCATCCTAAAATCCCTCCCAAGCAGGCGGTAAAAGTCCTTCCCCTCCCCAAACTTTCCGAGAAGCCAAACGAACGCTGAGCCAACAAAGGCGAACCAACCCCACACGAAAAGGCGCGCGCTTTCCAGTATTTCTCCCATGGCTGTATTCTACGCCCCCGCCCCTCCCTGTGTCAAGTGCATAACCCCGGATCGATCTTCTCCGCCATCCGCAGGAGTTCGGCGCGATCTCCTCCCAGTACCTGCCCTACGTCTCGATCCTGCCGGCTTTCGCGGCACTTCAGGCCACGGCCCGGACTGTCCCCGCAAGCCGGCAGCTCGACGCCCAGCGCAAGATCCACCACTGGTACTGGGCCAGCGTTTTCCGGCTCTCCTGGAGTAGGAGTGGGTAGCCGGCACGCGGTGGAGGCGGTTGGAGCGG
>CAZNIX010000286.1:0-6513 GCA_964573125.1 uncultured Thermoanaerobaculia bacterium | reverse complement strand
GCCGCGAGGTCGAGCGCGCCCGGGGCGCCGAGGTGGGTCCGCAGGCGCCAGCTCTCGGCCGGGTCGCCGGCGACCGCGCCCTCGGGGTCCTGCGCCACCGCGCGGTATGCGTCGCGGAACGGCTCGCCCGCGGCGACCCGCCGGTAGACCTCGTCGGTGGCGCCGATCGCGCGCCCGCAGAGCGCGCGGCAGCGCTCGCGGTCGACCGCGATCCCGTCGAGCACGCGGCGCATCGCGGCGAGCAGGTCGGCCGCGGCGCGCATCCCCTCGAGGAACGGCTCCTTGGTGAGCTGGAGGTCGCGGTGGTAGCCGGAGGGGAGCGGCGCGAAGACCGCGGCGATCTCGGCGTGGCGGGCGCGCAGCCGGGCCGCGCCCGCGCGCACCAGCTCGAGCACGTCCGGGTTGCGCTTCTGGGGCATGATCGACGAGCCGGTCGTCACCTCGGGCGCGAGCCGCACGCAGCGCAGCTCGTCGGCGGAGAGCCAGAGCAGGTCCGCCGCGAGCCGGCCGGCGTCGAGCGCCGGCAGGAGCGCCGCGCCGAGCACCAGCCATTCGGTCTTGCCGCGGTCGTTCTGGACCGCGAGCGCGTTGCCCTGGACGGCGCCGAACGCGAGCAGCTCGGCGACCCGCGGGCGGTCGAGCGGCAGCGGCACGCCGTAGCCGGCGGCGCTGCCGAGCGGCGAGCGGTCGGCGTGGGCGAACGCGGTCTCGAGGAAGGTCACGGCGTCGGCGAGCGCCTCGGCGTGGGCCGCGAACAGGAACCCGAGCGTCGAGGGCATCGCCTGGCGGCCGTGGCTCCAGCCGGGGAGCGAGGTCTCGCGGTGCTCCTCGGCGAGCGCGGCGAGCCGCCCGGCGAGGTCGAGCACCTGGCCGATCTCGGCGAGCAGCGCCTCGCGCGCGTAGAGCCGGAGCGCGGCGATCACCTGGTCGTTGCGGCTGCGCCCGGTGTGGATGCGCCGGCCGGCCTCGCCGCAGCGCTCGACCAGGCGGTTCTCGATCGCGGTGTGGCCGTCCTCGTCGGCGCGCGCGATCGCGAAGCGGCCGGCGCGGGCGTCGGCGGCGATTGAGGCCAGCTCGGCGATCAGGGCGTCGCGCTCGGCGGGCGCGAGGACGCCGATCCCGGCGAGCATGGTCGCGTGCGCCGCGCTCGCCAGGGCGTCGAACGGCACCAGCTCGAGATCGAGCTCGGGATCGCGCCCGGTGGTGAACCGCACCAGCCGCTCGTCCGCCGGCTCGCCGCGCTCCCAGAGGCGGGTCATCGGCGGACCGGCCCCTCGTTCGGCCCTGCACCAGGTGCGCTCCTCGTCGCCGTCTTTCCGGCCCTCGCCATTCCGCCGATCCTATGCCGGAGGCGCGATCACCGCCGCACGCATGCCGGCCGCTCAGGAAAGCGCACCCGCGAGCAGACTCTCCCAGCGCTCCTGAAGCGCCGCGACCCGCTCGGCCGGCACGCCCCAGGTGGCGAGCCAGAGGTGCGCCTCGAGGGGCGTCTCGGGACCGCCCCAGCGCTCGATGCCGAGGCGCAGCAGGCCGTCGTTCCAGTTGTCGACCAGGAGCGCGAGGTCGGTCGGCTCCTCGCGGAAGCCGACCGTGCCCTCGAGGCGGTCGCCGCCGGCGGTGGTGACGGCGTAGCGGTCGCCCTCGACCAGCCCGCCGAGGCTCCCCTCGGCGGCGAGGCCGCGGGCGGAGAGCAGGCGCTGGAACGCCTCGGCGATCGACAGCTCGCCGATCGCCCGGTCGGCGCGCGCGACGATCCGGTCGGTGCCGCGGTGGCGCTCGAGGTAGTGGCGCAGGCTGCGCAGCTCATACGACCAGCCGCGGCGGATGCCGTCGTACATCCCGTCCCACTGGGCGTCGGCGGTGAAGCCGTGGTGGACCAGGCGGAGCACCGTGCGCCCGCCCGCGCCCTCGAGGTGGAAGTCGACCGCCAGCTTCACCGGCGCGCCGGGCTCGGACCAGACCGTGCGCAGGTGGCGGTTCGGCTCCCAGATCTCGATCGGGTTGGTGCCCTCGGTCTGGCCGCCCCACGACATCCAGATCGAGCCGCCGGCGCCCGGCTCGACCCGCGCCTGGGGCGGGAACCACCGGGTCAGCTCCTCGGCCTCGGTCAGCGCGCGCCAGACCGCCTCCGGCAGGGCGTCGATCGCGACCTCGCTCTCGAGCCTGCGCTGGGCGCCCTCGGCGTGGGGTTCGACGACGATCGGTTCCTGCTCTCGGGTGCGGGTCATCGGGACTCCTCCTGGTCTCGGGTTGGCGTGTCGGTTGCGGGCTCGTCGTGGTCGGGCCGATCGGTCGCGGAGTGATCGGTGCTGGGTTCGGCTCTCGCCTTCCTGGCTCGGGCCTTTGCGGACCTGGGGCTCGGACTCGCGGCGGCGCCCGTGCCCTCCGCGGCCGGCGCCGGCTTGGGGTAGGCGCCGAGCAGGAACGAGAAGGTCCGCCCTTCGGCGGCGTCCTCGCGGTGATAGCGGGCGACCAGCCGGGCGACCTCGTTCGACAGCTCCTCGGTGAAGGCGTGGAGCTCCGCGGGCGAGGCGAAGCGGACCCTGGTCTCGAGCGCGAACGTGGGCAGTTGCTTGCCGGCCTCGTCGGCGCCCCGGCGGAGCGCGGTCAGCTCACGCACCGCGCGCGCCGCCGCCGCCACCAGATAGGCCCACGAGAAGCGGTCGCGGAACTGGTCGGGCCGGTCGCCGGCGACCGCGCCCAGGGCCAGCGGCGAGATCAGGAAGTACTCGGCCCGCGCGCGGACCACCCGCTCCATGCAGTTGCCCTTCCGCCGCTCCTCGACCAGCTCGACGAGCCCGGCGCGCTCCAGCTCGCGCAGGTGGTGGTTGAGCCGCTGGCGCGGCACCCCCATCCGGCGCGCGAGACCGGCGGCCGAGTCCGGCTCGCGCAGGTGCTCGAGGATCGCGAGCCGCGGCGGCCGCAGCAGCGCGACGGCCTGCTCGGGCCGCTCGAGGACGGCGAGCGGCGGGGTCGGACGGGCGGTGCGGGCGGGCATCGGGGGGCTCTCCGGGGGTCGTGGCGCTTCGACGCCGGGAACGTACCACAGAAAGTTTTTACTGTCAAGACATCATGTGCTGTCGGTAATGGCCCTCGGCCCCGGGGACGGGGCGCTGCGTTACACTGTCGGTCGAGGGAGCCGCCGGACGCCGACGGCTGGCACCGCTCGACCGCGGTCGAGGGCACCTGTGCCCCGACGGGCTGTGGCGCGACCCGCTGCCCAAGGTCCTCGACGCCGCCCGCGAGCTCGGCCTCCTAGGCCTAGGTTGACCAGGAAAAAAGCCGCGGGCGTCGGTCTGGTCAGCCGCCGGCCATCTCGGGGTTGAAAGCCGCCAGCCCCTCCTTCGCCGCAGCTTCCACCAACCGTCCGTCGGCGACGGCGAACGCCATCTCCAGTCCGGCCTCCTGCAGCGTGAGGGCGCTTGCAAGGTGGACGGCGTCGGCACCGCGCAGAGGGTGCTCCCGGACCAGCCGCGGAATACGGCCGGCGAGAGCCGGTCGGAGGGCGACGACGATCACGCCCTGCCAGTCACGCTCGAACCGCTCCACCAGTTCGGCGTGCTCTTCTTCGGTGAGCAGCGCCTCCCGGAGGCGCCGTGCAAACGTGGAGTAGACCTCGGCGTAGGCCAGAACGGAGAGGGCAAGGCGAGCGTGCCGAGCGCGCTCGGCCATCGCTGCGCTCCCCGCCTCCTCGATGTACAGCTTGATCAGGGCGCTCGTGTCCGCGAACAGGATCACCGGCGATCCTCGAGGACCATCTCGGAGGCGGGCTTGCCGCGCGCCGGGATCCGAGGACCGGTGGAGCGCTCGGTAGGCGGCGATGAAACGTCCGGGAGCACGACGAGATCGAGCGCGGCAAGCTGGCGCAGCCGAGCCTCCTCGTCCAACCCCTGGGCCTCGACGAACGGGACGATCGCCGCCACCGCCCTGCCGCCACGCATGACGATGACCTGCTCGCCCTTTTCCACGCGACGGAGGTAGGCCGAGAGCCCGTCCTTGAGCTTGCGCGTCGTCACCGTGGTCATGAGCGGCTCCGTGGCCATTGTAGCCACCGGTGGTGCGTCGGCACAAGGACCGGCGAGAACAACGTCCCGCCGGCCTCGTTCCTCTACCGCTCCTCCGCCCCCGCCGTGATCACCTTGTGCGCCTTGAGGCGCAGAGCGTTGATGCGGATGAAGCCGCGGGCGTCGGCCTGGTCGTAGCCGCCCTCGACGTCCATCGACGACAGCTCGCGGTCGTAGAGCGAGCTGTGCGACTCCCTGCCGACGATCGTGACCGACCCCTTGTACAGCTCGACCCGCACGGTGCCGTCGATGAGCTGCTCGGCCTGGGCGAAGGCGGCGCGGATGAAGTCCATCTCGGGCGAGAACCAGAAGCCGTTGTAGATGAGCTGCGCGAACTTCGGCGCCAGGCTGTCGCGCAGGCGCTGGACCTCGCGGTCCATGGCGATCCCCTCGAGGTCGCGCAGCGCGGCGTGGAGCACGGTGCCGGCCGGGGTCTCGTAGACGCCGCGCGACTTGATGCCGACGAAGCGGTTCTCGACGATGTCGATCCGCCCCACCCCGTGCTCGCCGGCGACCCGGTTCAAGAACTCGAAGAGCGGCAGCGGCCGCTCGTGGGCCTCGCCGCTGTCGAGGTCGGCGGCGCGCACCGGGAGCGCGTCCTTGAACTCGATCGCGAGCCGCGCCGGCTCGTCGGGCGCCTCGCGCGGCGAGCGGGTGA
This sequence comes from uncultured Thermoanaerobaculia bacterium, assembly GCA_964573125.1. Classification (GTDB taxonomy): domain Bacteria; phylum Acidobacteriota; class Thermoanaerobaculia; order Multivoradales; family JBCCEF01; genus CAVSQV01. The sequence continues at coordinate 1,791 of CAZNIX010000286.1, read as the reverse complement.
GCTTGAAGATGTCCTCGGACGGGGGCCTCGACGGGTCCTCGAGCACGCCCGCCTCGTAGCTGCGGTGCATCAGGTTCTCGTCCGAGCTGTAGGGTTTCTCGGCCGTCGCCTCGACCGGGATGCCCTCGGCGGCGGCGAACGCGAGCAGGTCCTGGCGGCCGCGGAAGCGGTCGAGGAACGCGCGCTCCTTCCACGGCGAGATCACCTCGAGCCGGGGCGCGAGCGCCGCGTAGGCGAACTCGAAGCGCACCTGGTCGTTGCCCTTGCCGGTGGCGCCGTGGGCAACCGCGTCGGCGCCCCTGGCGAGCGCGACCTCGACCTGGCGGCGGGCGATCAGCGGCCGCGCCAGCGCGGTGCCGAGCAGATACCGGTTCTCGTACACCGCGTGGCCGGCGATCGCCGGGAAGATGAAGTCGGTGACGAATTTCTCGCGCAGGTCGTCGACCACGACCGCGGCGGCGCCGGTGGCGCGGGCGCGCGCGGCGACCGCGTCGAAGTCCTCGCGCTGGCCGACGTCGGCGACGAACGCGATCACCTCGTGGCCGCGCTGCACGAGGACCTTCAGGATGCAGGCGGTGTCGAGGCCGCCGCTGTAGGCGAGGACGACTCGGCGGGGGTCCATGGGCCGGCTCCTTTCATCGGAAAGCGCGGAGTCTACTCCCGCACCGGCCGCCGGCCGCGTTGTAGACTGCCGCGGACGGCCCGGAGAAATCGCTCATGCGCGTCCGCGTCGGCAGTCGCGGGAAGGTCGGGGTCCACCGCGGCTCGGGCGGCGCCGCCCGGGTGGTGCCGAGCCTCTTCCTCGCCGTCTTCCTCGTTCTCGGCCTCGTCTTCCTGTGGGCGATGCTCGCCGACGTCGCCCGCACGATCGGCTCCTACCGCTGGCCCGCGACCGAGTGCCTGATCCTCGACGGCGACGTCGAGGTGCCCGCGGGCGGCGAGGGCGAGTTCGTCTACCGGGTCTCCTACCGCTGGCGCGCCGGCGGCCGCGACTACACCGGCGACCGCCTCCGCTTCGGCTACGACGGCTCCGGCGACTCCGCCGACGCCTACCGGCTGGCCGCCGCCTTCCCGCCCGGCGCGGTCGTGCCCTGCTGGGTCGACCCCGACGACCCGGCGAGCGCGTTCCTCGAGCACCGCGGCCTGTGGTACGCGCTCGCGCTGATGTTTCCGCTCGCCTTCGTCGCGGCCGGCGGCGGCGGGCTGTGGCTGATCTGGCGGCACGGCGGCAAGCGCGGGCCGGGCGGCGTCCTGGTGACCGATTCGGGACGCCCGCCGAAGCCGATCGAGACGCTGGGCCGGAAGTTCGCCGGCGGCCACCGGGGGTGCCTCGCCGCCTTCTTCGGCGTCTTCCTGCTCGCCGGCCTGGGCGGCGGGTGGCTGGTCATCGTCGGCCCCGCGCTCGGCGCGCTGCGCGCGCGCTCGTGGCTGGCGGCCGACTGCGAGGTGGTCCGAAGCGGCGTCGAGACCCATTCCGACGACGACGACGACACCTACAGCGTCGAGATCCTCTACCGCTATCGCCACCGGGGGCGCGAGTACCACTCCAACCGCTACCACTTCTTCACCGGCTCGTCGAGCGGCTACGAGGGGAAGGCGCGCGTGGTCGAGAGCTACCCCGCGGGCCGGCGTTTCACCTGCTGGGTCGACCCCGACGACCCGGCCGAGGCGGTGATCGAGCGCGGGCTCGGCGGCGAGGCCTGGATCGCGCTCGTGCCGCTGGTCTTCGTGCTGGTCGGCGGCGCCGGCGTGGTCTGGGCGGTCGCCGGCGGGCGGGCCGGGCGCCGGCGG
>CAZNIX010000285.1:0-6588 GCA_964573125.1 uncultured Thermoanaerobaculia bacterium | reverse complement strand
CCGCCGCCGCGGGCGGCTGGGCGAGCTGCGACACCACCGCCACTCCGCCGGCCACCGCCAAAACGATCACCGCCACCACCGCCCACGCCCTGGGCGTCATCACCCGCTCGGCGCCGACGATCCGCCGGCGGTAGTTGACGTAGGCGAGGAACAGCCCGAGCGCGCTGACCCCGTAGGCCATCGCCATGCCGAGGATCTTGCCGACGGCTTCGTCGATCATCGCTCCGCCCTCTCCCAGCGGGTCTTGCGGTCGACGTCCTTGAGATAGCCGGCCTGCGCCTTCTCGAACGCCACCGACATCGCCTTCAACTTGGGATCGATCACCTTGAACATCAGCCAGGCGCAGACGACGCTCGCCGCGAGGCAGACGTACCCCCAGGTCTTGCCGAGCAGCGACCCGGCGATCCCGAGCGCGACCATCAAGTAGCAGCCGACCGAGAGCGCCGAGGCGACCACGTCGTGGCGCGTCCACTCGTCGGCCTCCTCGGGCGTCCAGTGGCGGTCGAAGAGGCCGCGCGGCGGCGCCTCGTTGGCCGGGATCAGCCCGCGGCGGATCGCCTCGCGGCGCACCGGCCCCCAGAAGCCGGCCGGCCGCGCCTGGACGTAGTACTGCACCAGGTGGTCCATGTCGTCGGGCTTGGTCAGGAAGCAGACCGGGAAGTAGACCAGGCCGACGAGCAGCGCGAGGAGCCAGAAGTTGGCCCAGTCGGGGAGCTGCGGCAGCACGCCGAGCGCGGGCAGCACGAACACCACCAGCCAGCTCGCCGCCAGGTTGGCGATCCAGCTCGCGAGATACGCCCAGGAGTTGAAGCGCCACCAGAGCACCTGGAGGATCGACGGCACCCAGATCCCCGCCGCCTGGAGCCAGAGCGCGAAGATCAGCCAGGCGGTGATCGACTCCATCGACAGCGCGAGCACGAAGCTCCCGATCAGGATCAGGAGCGTCGACCAGCGGCCGACCTTGACCAGCCGGCGCTCGTCGGCTCGGGGGTTGACGTAGTGGTGGTAGAGGTCGCGCGTGGCGTAGAGCGCGCCGAGGTTCAGGTGGGTCGAGATCGTCGACAGGTGGATCGCGATGATCGCGGCGAAGAGCATGCCGATCAGCCCGGCGGGCAGGAAGTCGAAGCCGAGCCGGAACCAGCCGAACTCGTACTCGGCCGGCGCCGCGATGCCGGGGAAGAGCACGAAGAACGCGAGGATCGAGGCGGCCCAGAACGAGTTGCGGAAGATCGCCGCGAGCCCGCCGGCCCAGATCGAGTACGAGGCGTCGCGGATCGAGCGCGCGCTCTGGATGCGCTGCGCCTCCGGGTACCAGTCGATGAAGTTGCCCATGCCGAGGCCGCCGAGGAGCGCCATCACCAGGAGCGTGATCAGGTCGAGGGCGTAGAACTGATCGGCCTGCAGACCCCAGAAGGCGTCGAAGTGGAACGGGTTGGTGCGCCACCCCTCGCCCAGCTCGGCGAGCCGGGTGACGATCCCCTGCGGTCCGCCGGCCTCGGCGATCCCCCACACCGAGACCAGGGTGATCACCGCGAAGGAGATCAGCCCCTGCTGGAAGTCGGCCATCACCACGCCCCAGTAGCCGGCGACGAGCACGTAGACCGCGCAGATCGAGGTGAAGAGCACGATCCCGATCCAGCTCGGCCAGCCGAACAGGTAGACGCAGACCTTGCCCATCGCCGCCGACACCCAGGCGACGACGAACATGTTCATGAAGGTCTGCCAGCCGGCGAGCCAGCCGCGCAGGAGCTCGGAGCCCAGCCCGGAATAGCGCAGGTTCTGCCACTCGGCCTGGCTCATCGCCAGCGAGCGGCGGAAGATGCGCGTGGAGACGAACGGCGAGATCGCGCACCAGGCGGAGAAGAACGGGTACCAGATCCCGCGCATCCCCCACTTGTAGATCGTCCCGGTGATCCACATCGGGGTGTCGGTCGCGGTGTGGGTGGCGTAGACCGAGGTCGCCGGCAGCCACCACGGCAGCCCCCGCCCGGCGAGGAAGAAGTCCGCCTCGCTGCGCTTGCCGAGCCGGTAGAAGATGACGCCGCACAGGATCATCAGGGCGATGAACAGCCCGGTCCAGATCCAGTCGAGCGGCACGAACTGGACGAGCGACGGCGGGTCCGGCACGGGCGTCCTCCTGGGTCGGCTCCCCGCGCCGGGAGGCGCGCGCGCACCCTCGGTCGCGGCGAGGCTAAAACGATTCAGTGACGGCTCGGCGGACGATACCACAGGTCGGGTTCGAGATCGAACCGGAGTTCCGGCGTCGACCCGGTGGAGGGTTGCACCTGGCAAGGACTCGAGGTAGGATTTCATCTGCAATGAGCATTGCTCATGACGCCGCCGCGGTTCCAGATTCCGCCGTCGTCCTCACCCACGCCGTGGAGCGGGCCGCCGGGGCCTTCGACCTCTCGAACCGTGAGCTTGCCGCCGTCCTCGGGGTAAGCCCCTCCTCGCTCTCTCGGATCGCACGGGGACGGCACATCCGGCCGGATTCCAAGGAGGGGGAGTTGGCGCTCCTCCTCCTGCGGGTCTTCCGCAGCCTCGACGCGCTGCTCGGTGGCGATGCGGAGAGCTGCCGGCTCTGGTTGCGGAGCTACAACCACCATCTGGCGGGGGTTCCCGCCGAGCTGATGCGGACCGTCACCGGGCTGGTCAGTGTCGCCGAGTATCTGGACGCGATGCGGGGCCACGGCTAACCTCGCTCCGCTCGCCCTCCGAGCGTGGCGGGTGGTCGAAGGTCGGCACGTGGTCTCGACCCGCAAGCTGGTCGACTCCGACGCCGAGCAGCGGCTCCTCGAGGAGCTGATCGACGCTGCCAAGCCCCCGCTGCCGGCAGAACCGGAGTTCGAGGGACTCCACTACCTGCTCGCGACGCCGTTCCGCTATCCGCCGCTCCGCCACGGTTCGCGCTTCGGCACTCGCGCCGAACGGGGCCTCTGGTACGGCAGCGAGTCGCTCCCCACTCCTTTCGCGGAGGCGGCGTACTACAGGCTGCTGTTTCTCGAGGGCACGGTGGCGGTGTTGCCCCAGGTGCTCACCGACGTCTCCGCGTTCACCGCGGCGATCGAGTCCAGGGCCGGGGTTGACCTCACTGCCGGTGCGTTCGCGGACTTCGAGTCGGACATCGCATCGGCCGATCGTTACGGCGCATCACAGCGTTTGGGCACGGAGATGAGAGCCGACGGCGTAGAGACGTTCCTGTACCGCTCGGCGCGCGACCTGGACGGTGGCCGAAGCTGCGGTGTCTTCACCCCTCGCGCGTTCGCCTCCCGCCGCCCGTCGGCACCGCAGATCTGGCTCTGCGCCGCCCGCCGCGACGCGGTGGAATTCACCCAGCGCGACGTCTTCCGGCGTCACGCCTTTCGCTTCCCCCGGGGACAGTTCTTGGTTCACGGCCGGCTCCCGGCGCCGGCGGTGTGAATCAGCCCTGACCGCCTGCCCTTAGAATCTCTTCGGAACCCGGGCAATGGAGTCTGCCCTTCGACCGCCGGCCTGGCTGATGACTCCTGCGTGTGTCGTGGCCCTTCGGCCGTGAGAGGAAGCGAGCGATGCGGGAGCTGGTCGCGGTCGGTGTCGGCGGCATGGTCGGGGCGGTGGGGCGGTATCTGGTCTCGGGCTGGGTGCACCGGTGGGCGGGGGTGGGGTTCCCGTGGGGGACGCTGGCGGTCAACGTCGCCGGCTGTCTCGCGCTCGGGGCGCTCATGGGGCTGGTCGAGGCGCGGGTGGCGATCAGCCCGGCGTGGCGGGTGTTCCTCGGCCTCGGCGTGCTCGGGTCGTTCACCACGTTCTCGAGCTTCGGCTACGAGACGGTCGAGCTGCTGCGCGGCGGCGAGCCGGCGCTCGCCCTGGCCAACGCGGCCGGAAGCCTGGTGCTCGGCCTGGCGGCGGTGGTCGCCGGCGCCGTGCTCGCCCGCGCGATCGCGGGCTAGGCGCGGGCAAGAGAGGAGCGCGGCATGAAGATCGAAGGCGAAGGTCAGCTCCTGCGCATCTTCATCGGCGAGAGCGACCGCTGGGAGGGGCGGCCGCTCTACGAGGCGATCGTCCGGCGGGCGCGCCGGGCCGGCCTCGCCGGCGCCACCGTGCTGCGCGGCATGGAGGGGTTCGGTGCCCACAGCCTGGTGCACACCGCGCGCATCCTGCGCCTGTCGGCGGACCTGCCGATCGTGATCGAGATCGTCGACCGCCCCGAGCGCATCGAGGCCTTCCTGCCCGCGCTCGACGACATGGTCACCGAGGGCATGATGACGCTCGAGAAGGTGCGCATCATCGCCTACCGCCACGGCAAGGCCGAGCGGCTGCGGGAGCCGCGATCGACCTGACCTCCGCCCGGCGTCGGCCGTCCCGGACAGTGCGGCAGCGCCGCACAGGCCCGCCCGCGCCGCCGGCTCCGCTCGGCCAGGGCCGGAGGCAGGGCGCTGGCCTCGACGAGCGCCGGCGCCGGGTGCGCCGCGTTCGCTTCGGCGCCGGGTATGCACGGCCCTCGATATGATGGCCGCCGTCCCGAGCGCCTCTTCGACCACTCCGCCCGCCCGCTCCGCCGGGGCAGGCGCCGGAAAGACGATGGGCCATCTCGCCATCAACGAGCAGACCTCCTCCGAGGCGCTCCGCCGCTTCATGCAGCGGGTGCTCGACGACCTGCGGGCGCTCGAGCACATGATCGAGCACGGGCTGATCGAGAGCGGGGTGCACCGGATCGGCGCCGAGCAGGAGATGTTCCTGGTCGATGCCGATTCCAAGCCCGCGCCGATCAACACCGAGGTGCTCGCGGCGTGCGGCGAGCCGTGGCTCGCGCCGGAGCTCGGGCGCTTCAACCTCGAGATCAACCTCGATCCGCTGGCGCTCGAGGGCGACTGCCTGTCGCGGCTGGAGCGCACGCTGGTCGAGCGGCTGGAGCGGGTGCGCGCGATCGCCCGCGGGCTCGGGGCGGAGCTCGTCCTGACCGGCATCCTGCCGAGCCTGGAGAAGCGCGACCTCGGCCTCGACAACATGACCCCGCTCCCGCGCTACCGCCTGCTCAGCGACGCGCTCCACCGGCTGCGCGGGCGCGAGTTCCAGTTCCGGCTCAAGGGGATCGACGAGCTGGCGCTGACCCACGACAGCGCGATGCTCGAGGCCTGCAACACCAGCTTCCAGGTCCACCTCCAGGTCGGCGCCGAGGAGTTCGCCCGCCTCTACAACGTCGCCCAGCTCGTCGCCGCGCCGGTGCTGGCGGCGGCGGTCAACTCGCCGCTCTTGTTCGGCAAGCGGCTGTGGCGCGAGACCCGGATCGCGCTCTTCCAGCTCTCGATCGACACCCGCGTGCCGCTCGGGCACGTGCGCGAGCAGACGCCGCGGGTGCACTTCGGCCGCCGCTGGCTGGAAAGCTCGGTGCTCGAGATCTTTCGCGAGGACGTCGCGCGCTTCCGGGCGCTGCTCGCCGCCGAGATCGACGAGGACCCGTTCGCCGACCTCGCCGCCGGGCGGGTGCCGCCGCTCACCGCGCTCCGGCTCTACAACGGCACCATCTACCGCTGGAACCGCCCGTGCTACGGCGCCTTCGGCGGCAAGCCCCACCTGCGGATCGAGAACCGCGTGCTCCCGGCCGGCCCGACCCCGCTCGACGAGATCGCCAACGCCGCGTTCTGGATCGGCCTGATGAAGGGAGTCAAGGAGGAGATCGGCGACGTCGCCGCGGCGATCCCGTTCGAGGCGGTCGGCGAGAGCTTCCTCGCCGCCGCCCGGCTCGGGCTGTCGGCGCAGCTCGCGTGGCCGGGCCGCGCGCCGCGGCCGGCGCCCGAGCTGATCCTCGGCACGCTGCTGCCGCTCGCGCGCGACGGCCTCGCCGCGCTCGGCCTCGACGAGGCCGACCGCGAGGGCTACCTGGGGGTGATCGAGGAGCGGGTGCGCCGCGGTCGCACCGGCGCGCAGTGGCAGCTCGAGTCGCTGGCCGCGCTCGGCAACCGCGGCAAGCGGGCCGAGCGCATGGCCGCCTTGACCGCCGCCATGGTCGCCCGCGCGCGCGAGAACGCGCCGGTCCACGACTGGCCGCCGGCGGACCTCGGCGAGGCCGGAGGCTGGGCCCGCCACTACGCCCGGCTGGCGCAAGTGATGACCACCGATCTGGTCACCGTCAACCAGGACGAGCTGGCCGACGTGGTCGCGAGCCTGATGGACTGGAAGCGCATCCACCACGTGCCGGTCGAGGACAACGAGCACCGCCTGGTCGGCCTCGTCACCCAGCGCACCCTGCTGCGGCGGCTCGCCCGGCGCCAGGACGGCGAGCCGATCCCGGTCTCCGCGGTGATGACCCGCGACCCGGTCACCGCCGGGCCCGACACTCCGACCCTCGATGCGGTGCGGCTGATGCGCGAGCGCAGGATCGGCTGCCTGCCGGTCGTCGACGGCCAGAAGCTGGTCGGCATCGTCACCGAGCGCGACTTCCTCGCCGTCGCCGGTGCGCTGCTCGAGGCGCAATTGGAGCCGGCACCGTGAGCGGCCTCGGCGAGCGCCCGCGGCGCCTCCGGCCCGCGCTCGGCCCCGCGGCGGCTGGATCCGGTGCCGTGAGCGGCGCCGGCGATCGCCCGCGGCGCCTCCGGCGCGCCCTCGCCC
>CAZNIX010000284.1:0-6612 GCA_964573125.1 uncultured Thermoanaerobaculia bacterium | reverse complement strand
CGCTCGGCGGCGGCGCCGCGGCGCGCCGGCGGCGCTCGGCGGCGAGCTGCTCCTCGCTGATCGGCTCGAGGCGGAAGAGGTTGCGGATGACGGTGTCCTCGACCCGCTCCTTCATCGCCGAGAACAGCTCGTAGGACTCCTTCTTGTACTCCTGCTTGGGGTCGCGCTGGCCGTAGCCGCGCAGGCCGATCCCCTCCTTGAGGTGGTCGAGCGCGAGCAGGTGGTCCTTCCACGCCTGGTCGACCACCCGCAGCAGGATGTCGCGCTCGAAGATCCGCGCCAGCCCCGGACGCATCGCCTCGAGCCGCGCCTCCTTGTCCCGGTACTTGGCCTCGATCGCCTGCCCCAGGCGGCCGCGCAGCTCCTCGATGCCCAGCTCTTCGAGGTCGAGTCCGAGCGCGTGGACGTCGAGGTCGTAGAGCGCGAGCACCTCGGTCGCCAGCTCCGAGAGCTGCCAGTCGCGGGGGTCGCTCTTCCCCGGGCAGCGCTCGTCGATCTGGTAGTCGAGCACGTCGCGCGAGACCTGGAGGACGTAGTCCCGACCCTCCTTGCCGTCGAGGATGTCGCGGCGCAGGCGGTAGACCTCCGTGCGCTGCTTGTTCATCACGTCGTCGTACTCGAGCAGGTTCTTGCGGATCTCGAAGTTCCGCGCCTCGACCTGCTTCTGCGCCCGCTCGATGGCGCGGCTGACCATCCCGGCCTCGATCGGCTCGCCCTCCTCCATGCCCAGCCTGCCCATCAGGTTCTTCACCCAGTCGGCGGCGAAGATCCGCATCAGGTCGTCTTCGAGCGAGAGGAAGAAGCGCGACGAGCCGGGGTCGCCCTGGCGGCCGGAGCGGCCGCGGAGCTGGTTGTCGATGCGCCGCGACTCGTGGCGCTCGGTGCCCAGGATGTGGAGGCCGCCGGCGGCCAGCACCTCTTCGCGCTCGGCCTGCCACCGCTCGCGGTTGCGGGCGAGCGCCTGCTGGTGCTCGAGCGGCTCGGTCTCGGGGTCGGCCTCGGCGCGCGCCATCCCCTCCGGGTTGCCGCCGAGCACGATGTCGGTGCCGCGGCCGGCCATGTTGGTGGCGATCGTCACCGCCCCCTTGCGCCCGGCCTGGGCGACGATCGCCGCCTCGTGCCGGTGGTACTTGGCGTTGAGCACCACGTGCGGGATGCGCTTGGGCTTGAGCATCTTCGACAGGCGCTCGCTCTTCTCGATCGACACCGTGCCGACCAGCACCGGCTGGCCGCGCTGGTGGCAGTCCTCGATCTCCTCGACCACCGCCTGCCACTTCTCGCGCTCGGTGCGATAGACCAGGTCCTCGCGGTCGTCGCGGATCATCGGCATGTTGGTCGGGATGACCGTGACGTCGAGCTTGTAGATCTGGCCGAACTCCGCGGCCTCGGTGTCGGCGGTGCCGGTCATCCCCGCCAGCTTCTCGTACATCCGGAAGTAGTTCTGGAAGGTGATCGTGGCGAGGGTCTGGTTCTCCTGCTTGATGCGCACGCCTTCCTTGGCCTCGACCGCCTGGTGGAGGCCGTCCGACCACCGCCGGCCGGGCATCATGCGGCCGGTGAACTCGTCGACGATCACCACCTCGCCGTCCTTGATCAGGTAGTCGACGTCGCGCTCGTAGAGGTGGTGGGCGCGCAGCGACTGGTTGACCCCGTGGAGCACCTCCATGTTCACGGAGTCGTAGAGGTTCTCGAGCGCGAGGAGCTTCTCGACCTTGGCCACGCCGTCGTCGGTCAGCGCCACGGTGTGCGCCTTCTCGTCGACCAGGAAGTCTCCGGTCGTGTACTTCGCGCCGTCCTTCTCCTCGATCTCCTCGCCGCGCTCGAGCTTGGGGATGATGGCGTCGATCCGGTAGTACTTGTCGACCGACTCCTCGGACGGGCCCGAGATGATCAGCGGCGTGCGCGCCTCGTCGATCAGGATCGAGTCGACCTCGTCGACGATCCCGAAGTGGTGGCCGCGCTGGACCATCGACGCGAGGTCGAACTTCATGTTGTCGCGCAGGTAGTCGAAGCCGAACTCGTTGTTGGTGCCGTAGGTGATGTCGGCGGCGTAGGCCTGCTTGCGCTCGGCGTCGGGCAGGTCGTGCTGGATGACGCCGACGGTCATGCCGAGGAAGCGGTAGATCTGGCCCATCCAGTCGGCGTCGCGGCGCGCCAGGTAGTCGTTGACCGTGACCACGTGCACGCCCTTGCCGGCGAGCGCGTTGAGGTAGACCGGGAGCGTCGCCATCAGGGTCTTGCCCTCGCCGGTCTTCATCTCGGCGATGCGCCCGCGGTGGAGCACGACGCCGCCCATCAACTGGACGTCGAACGGCCGCATGCCGACTGTCCGCCGCGCCACCTCGCGCGCCACCGCGAAGGCCTCGACCAGCAGGTCGTCGAGGCTCGCGCCGGCCCCGAGCCGGCGGCGGAACTCGGCGGTCTTCTCCTTGAGCCGGGCGTCGGAGAGCGGCTGGATCTCGGGCTCGAGCCGGTTGATCGCGGCGACCAGCGGCACCATCTTCTTGACGTCGCGCTCGTGCTGGCTGCCGAAGACCTTGGTCAGGACCTTGTTGATCATGATCGTGGGTTCACCCGGTTGGAAGGAGGTCGCGCGCGCGCCGGCGGCGCACGCACTCCAACGGGAAGCTTAGCAGAGAGGATTCCCGCCTCCGGGGGGCGGGAACGTCAGCCCTGAGGATCCTCGAGCAGGTAGCTCGTCGGGTCGACCGCACGGCCGTCGACGTGCACCTCGTAGTGGAGGTGGTAGCCGGTCGAGCGGCCGGTGTTGCCGACGTAGCCGACGACGTCGCCGCGGCGGACCTCCCGGCCGGGCGCCACCGTCAGCCGGGCGAGGTGCCCGTAGCGGGTGGTGGTGCCGAAGCCGTGGGCGATGACCACCGCGCGGCCGAGGCTGCCGAGGTTGCCGGCGCGCACGACCAGGCCGTCGGCGGTGGCGCGCACCGCCTGGCCGGGAGCGGCGGCGATGTCGACCCCCTGATGGAACGAGCGCGCTCCGGACAGCGGGTCGCGGCGCAGGCCGTAGCCGCTGGTCAGGATGCCGCGGGCGGGCGCGATCGCCGGCGTGGCGGCGATCCAGCGCGACCGCTCCTCGAGCCGCGCCTCGATCTCGCCCAGGGTGCCGTCGAGGCTCCCCAGGCGCTGCTCGACCGCCTCCAGGCCGTGGCCGGCGCCGTAGGCGAGCGGCGCCTGGGGCTCGCCGCCGATGCCGGCGTCGCCGCCGTAGGTGCCCTCGTCGAGGCCGGCGATGATCGCGAGCTGGAGCGTGCGCTCCTCGTACTGCGCGAGCATCCCCTGGATGTCGCGGATCGAGGCCTCGAACGACTCGTTGACCTCGCGCAGGTCCTCGTTCTCGCGCTCCAGGCGCACGATCTCGCCGCGGTCGACGGTGACCGTGAAGAAGGCGGCGGTGACGGCGATCGAGGCGAGGGTGACGACGAGGAGGAGAAGGGCGGCGAGGCGGAGCTGGAGGTCGCTGACGCGCCACTTGCGCAGCCGGGCCCGCGCGTGGGGCACGAAGATGATCGTGTGGTGACCCTTCGGCATCGCCGGACAATCGAGCGCAAAAGACGAACAGAGCTTTCCGGACTGCTACGGAAAATAACGATCGAGCCGAAAAAGCGAGAGAGCCCTCGAATTCTAGCGACACAAAGGCAAATGTCAAGACCTCGATACGATTTCGTTCCCGTCTCGAGGGGACCCCGTCCCCGGGGTCAGCCGCCCTGGACGAAGCCGACGATCTCGAGCCGGTCGCCGGGCCGCAGCGGGGTGGCCTCGTAGGCGTGGCGGGGGAGGATGGCGCCGTTGTACTCGACCGCCACCGTCCGCGGGTGGCGGCCGAGGCGGTCGAGGAGATCGCCGACGGTGGTCGTGGGCGGCACCTCGCGCGGCTCGCCGTTGACCGTGACGCGGACGCTGGCCCCGGGCTCGCGGTCCATGGACCGATCCTACCGTCGATCCCGCGATCCCGGTGGCCAGCGGACCCCCGCCCGCGGCGGCACCATCCATCAAAGCAACTGCTTGATCTCGGCGCGACCGATCGGGCTCGAGGCGGTGATGATCAGCGCCGCGGTGCCGCGGTCGAGCGCGGGCACCTCGAAGCTCAGCTCCAGCCCGCCGTCGTCGCCGGTCACCCCGCGCGCCAGCGCCTGCGGCTCGTCGACGGTCGAGATCATCCGCACCGTGACCTCGGCCCCGGGCACCGCGCCGCCGCTGCGCGACGAGGTGGTGCGCAGCGCGAGGGTCGCCGGCGCGCCGAGCTCGACCTCGGTGCCGTCGTGGAGGGTGAGCAGGAGCTGCTCCTGACTCGCCTCGGCGGTCAGGTAGTCGAGGATCACCTGGTCGAGCGTCGGCTCGGCGGCGCCGCGCTCGGCCGTCGCCGGCCCCTCGGCCGCCTCCTCGCCGGGCGTGCCCTCGGCCGCCGCCACCAGCGCCGCCGGCGCGCGCGGCCCGAGCAGCTCGACCACCTTGCGGTCGAAGCGCCCGCCCTTGATCGCGGCGATCACGGTGCGGTGCTGCCGCTCCATCAGGCGGATGATCTCGGGCTCGCCCTTGCCTTCGGCGAGCAGCTCGGAGTAGCTCGAACGCCGCGCCGCCACCACCTGGCCGCCGACGTAGACCAGGCTCTCGATCAGGGGGTTGCCTTCGCCCTTGTCCTCGGTCTGGACGTGGAAGGCGACGCCCACGCGGCGGACATCGGTGTTGTACCCGGTGATCATCCGAGGGGCCGCGCGGAAAGGTCGCCGACGCGCAGCACGGCGCTCATCGCGAGCGTTCCATGTTATGCCCGCTATTCTAGCCGGTCAAGAAAGGCCGCTTACGCTATGCTTGCCAGGCGATGGCCGGTCCGGTATATTCTCTCACCCACGCCGCCGCGCCACGCCGCGGCGGGCGCGGTCGCCCACCTGGGCCGCTAGCTCAACTGGTAGAGCAGCAGACTCTTAATCTGCGGGTTCGGGGTTCGAGTCCCTGGCGGCTCACCATTCCGTCGTCCACGCTCCGGCGCCGCCGCTCCGGCGGGCGCCGGCTCCCCGGGGCCGGGCCCGGGTCCCCGTCCGTGCGAAAGTGGCGGAACTGGCAGACGCGCTAGACTTAGGATCTAGTCCGGGGCATCCCGGTTGCGGGTTCGAATCCCGCCTTTCGCACCAACGCCCGCCCCCCGCTGCACCGTCCGCACGCCGCACCGCCAAGCGCCGCACCGCACCGAGCCGGAGATGAGCGTCATCGTCGCGATCGAGGAGGCCGGTCCCTGCCGCAAGCGGCTGACGGTCTCGGTGCCGGCCCCCGAGGTCGAGGCCGAGACCCGCGCCGTGGTCGGCGAGTACGGCCGCTCCGCGCGCATCCCCGGGTTCCGGCGCGGCAAGGTGCCGGCTTCGGTCGTGCGCCGGCGCTTCCGCGACTCGATCGAGCGCGAGGTGGTCGACCGCCTGCTGCCGCGCTACTGGCGCGAGGCCGAGCGCGAGGGGGGGCTCGCGCCGCTGGCGCCGCCGCGGGTCGAGGAGGTCGGGCCGCTGGCCGAGGGCGAGCCGTTCACCTTCTCGGCGACCGTCGAGGTGCGGCCGCCGATCCGGCTCGGCGCCGTCGAGAGCGCGGGCGGATTCGAGCTACCCGACCCGCCGGTCGAGCCCGGCGAGCAGGAGGTCGCCGACGCGCTCGACGACCTGCGCCGCCAGGTCGCCGGCTGGGTGCCCGCCGACCGCCCGGCGGCGCGCGGCGACCGGGCGCGCGCGACGGTCACCGAGCTGAGTCCGGAGGGCGCCGAGGGCCGGACCGAGGAGGCGACCGGGGAGACCACCGTCGAGATCGGCGACCCGCGGGTGTGGGAGGAGCTGTCGCTCGCGCTCACCGGCCTCGCCGCCGGCCAGGAGGGCCGCTTCACCCGCCGCCCGGAGGGCGGCGCCGACGCGCGCGGCTTCCGGGTCCGGGTCGAGGCGGTCGAGGAGCGCGACCTGCCGCCGCTCGACGACGAGTTCGCGAAGAAGCTCGGCCCGTACGACGGACTGGCGGCGCTGCGCCGCGAGGTGGTGGCGGGCCTGACCGCCAGGAAGCGCGCCGAGCGCGACCAGGAGCGGCGCCGCGCGCTGATGGCGCAGTTGCGCGCCCGCCACCCGCTCGAGCTGCCGCGCGGCGTGGTCGACCACGAGCTCGAGCACCTGCTCTCCGACTACGCCAACGAGCTGGGGCGGCGCGGCGTCGACGCCGAGCGGGCGCAGATCGACTGGCAGGGGCTGGCCGACCAGGTGCGGCCGGAGGCCGAGCGCCGGGTCCACGACCGGCTGCTGCTCGACGCCGCGGCCGGAGAGCTCGGGATCGAGATCGGCGAGGCCGACCTCACCGCCGCGCTCGCGCTGCTCGCGCGCGCCCGCGGCCAGAGCGCCGCCGAGCTGCGCCGGGGCCTCGCCGAGGCGGGCCGGCTCGAGGGGCTGCGCGAGCAGATCCGCCGCGACCGCGCGCTCGCGCGCCTGCTCGGCGAGGCGCCCGCGGGCGCCGAGGCGGCGCCGGCCACGGCCCCCGCGGCGCCGTAGACGGCCGCAGATAGAGTGTGGGCGGCGGCGCCGCGACCGGCCGGGTGACGGCGGCGGCGAGACGACGTAGCCTGACCACGAGGGCTGT
>CAZNIX010000283.1:0-6620 GCA_964573125.1 uncultured Thermoanaerobaculia bacterium | reverse complement strand
CGCGGGCGCGACCGCGCTGGTCTGGCAGCCCGCCGTCGCCTACGAGCGGATGGTGCTGACCGTGTCCGGCCCCGACGGCGAGTTCACGCGCGAGTTCGACCGCGCGACCCAGCCCACGCTCGACCTCTACGACCGCGCCGGCTACCCGCTGGCCGACGGCGCCTACACCTGGGAGCTGCGCGCCGCGCCGGTGCTCGGCGACGAGGTGCGCGCCGCCCTGGCCCGCGCGCGCGCGACCGGCGACGAGTCGATCGTCGCCGAGCTGCAGCGCGCCGGCAAGCTCCCGGCCGAGCCGATGGCCGTCTCCGGCCACTTCCGCGTGCACGAGGGCGCGTTCGTGCGCTCCGACCTCGACGAGCCGGCGGCCGCCGCCGGCGACGCCGCCGGGCCGCGGGCGATCACCGACGCCGTGCGCTCGACCCACGCCGCCGACCAGGTGATCCCGGACGACCTGATCGTCCAGGGGAGCATCTGCGCCGGCATCGACTGCGTCAACGGCGAGGACTTCGGATTCGACACCATCCGCATGAAGGAGAACAACACCCGGCTCCAGTTCTTCGACACCAGCACCGGCACGTTCCCCACCAACAACTGGCAGATCCGCGCCAACTCCTCCGCGAACGGCGGCGCCAACTTCCTGGCCTTCGTCGACCAGGGCGCGAACGGCTCGAGCGAGACCGGGACCATCAACTTCCAGGTCACCGCCGGCGCGCCGGCGAACTCCTTGCTCGTCTCCTCGACCGGCCGGGTCGGCCTGCGCACCGCGACCCCGGTGCTCGACCTCCACATCAACACCAGCAACACCCCGGCGATCCGCCTCGAGCAGAACAACTCCGGCGGCTTCACCGCCCAGACCTGGGACATCGCCGGTAACGAGGCGAACTTCTTCGTCCGCGACGTCACCGGCGGCTCGACGCTGCCGTTCCGCATCCAGCCGGGAGCCGGGAGCAACACGCTCTACCTCGCCGCGGACGAGCAGGTCGGCATCGGCACCCTGGCCCCCGAGGCGCCGCTCGAGGTCCAGAGCCCCGCCGCCGGCCTGGCCATGCTGCTCGACGCGCCCGGCGACGTCTTCTTCCGGGAGCGCAACACCACGACCGGCCAGTTCGTCGACTTCAACCTCATCGGCGACGAGATGCGCATCAACTTCGGCACCAGCGCCGGCGGCCCCGAGCTGACGCTCCAGAGCGACGGCGACCTGATCATCGCCGGCACCTACACGCCGGACTACGTGTTCGAGGCGGACTACCCGCTGCTGCCGCTCGACGACCTGGCGGCGTTCATCGACGAGCACAAGCACCTGCCCAACGTCCCCTCCGACGCCGAGGTCAAGGCGACCCGGCAGGTCAACGTCAACGAGTTCCAGATGCGGCTGCTCGAGAAGATCGAGGAGCTGACCCTCTACACCCTCCAGCAGCACGAGACGATCGGCGCGCTCCAGGCGGAGGTCGCGGAGCTGAAGAAGGCCGCCCGAGCCGACTGACGCCCCGGCGGTTCTCCGGGTCCGATTCCCCCGGCGACCGCGGCGGACGGCCGCCGCGGTCGTCGTGTCTCCGGCCGGCCGGACGCCCGCGCCCGGGTTGTGCTAACGTATGCCGGTACTCCCCCCGAGAGGAGGACGCCACGACTCCACCGATCTCGCCGGCACCGGCCTGGGTTCGGGCCACCGCACCGCACGCGGCGGCCTCCGGAACACCGGGCAACGAGCCGGCACAACCGATTCGATCCTGGGAGGTTCCGACCATGAAGAAACTCCATCTCGTCCTCGGTGCGCTCGCCCTCGCCGCCGGCGCCGCCTGCCTGGCGATCCCGACCGCCCACGCCGCCGCTCCGGCGATCGCGTCGGTCACCGCCGAACCGACCGCGCTGGTGTGGCAGCCCGCGGGCGCCTACCAGCGCATGGAGCTGACCGTGTCCGGGCCCGGCGGGGTGTTCCGCCGTGAGTTCGACGGCGCGACCGCGCCCACGCTCGGCCTCTACGGCGCCGACGGCCACCCGCTGGCCGACGGCTCCTATAGCTGGGAGCTGCGCGCCACCCCGGTGCTCTCCGAGGCGGTGCGCGCCGAGCTGGCCCGCGCCCGCGAGACCGGCGACGAGTCCCGGCTCGACGCCCTGCGCCGGTCGGGCGAGCTGCCGGGCGAGCCGCTGGTCGTCTCCGGCCACTTCCGGGTCCACGACGGCGCGTTCATGCGCGGCGACCTCGACGAGGCGTCGGCGCCCGCCGGCGACACCTCCGGCCCGCGCGCGATCTCCGGCGAGGTGACCTCGATCCACGCCGCCGACCAGGTGATCCCCGACGACATCATCGGCCAGGCCAGCCTGTGCGTCGGTTTCGACTGCGTCAACGGCGAGAACTTCGGATTCGACACCATCCGGCTCAAGGAGAACAACCTCCGCATCCGCTTCATGGACACCAGCGTGGGCGCCTTCCCGTCCCGCGACTGGCAGCTCGTGGCCAACGACTCGGCGAGCGGCGGCGCCAACCGGTTCTCGATCGAGGACATCGACGGCGCGCGCACGCCGTTCACCGTCACCGCGGGCGCGGCGGCGAACTCGATTTTCGTCGACTCGACCGGACGGGTCGGCCTGCGGACTTCGACCCCGGTGCTCGACCTCCACATCAACACCAGCAACACCCCCGCGCTCCGGCTGGAGCAGAACAACTCGGGCGGCTTCACCGCCCAGACCTGGGACGTGGCCGGCAACGAGGCGAACTTCTTCGTCCGCGACGTCACCGGCGGCTCGCGGCTGTCCTTCCGCATCCGCCCCGGAGCGCCGACCAGCTCGATCGACATCGCGAACGACGGCGACGTCGGGATCGGCACCGCCTCCCCCGACGCGCCGCTCGAGGTGCAGCGCGCCGCCTCCGGGCTGCTGATGCAGCTCGAAGGCGAGGGCGACGTGTTCTTCCGCCAGAAGAACGCCACCAACGGGCAGTTCGTCGACCTCAACCTGATCGGCAACGACTTCCGGGTCAACTTCGGCACCGGCGGCGGCGGCCCGGAGCTGATCCTGACCAACAACGGCGACCTCACCGTCACCGGCGACGTGTTCAGCGCGACCTGCACCGCGCCGGGCAACCCGTGCGCGCCCGACTTCGTGTTCGAGCCCGGCTATCCGCTGATGGACCTCGACCGGCTCGGGGAGTTCATCGCCGAGAACCGGCACCTGCCCGCCGTGCCCTCGGCGGATCAGCTCGAGCAGCAGGGCCGGGTCAACCTCGGCCAGTTCCAGATGACGCTGCTCCAGAAGATCGAGGAGCTGACCCTCTATACTCTCGACCAGCACGAGACGATCGCCGCGCAGCAGGCGTCGCTCGCCGAGCTGCGGGCCGAGGTCGCGGAGCTGAAGAAGGCCGCGAAGACCGACTGAACCGTTTCTCAACGAGGAGATCGAGACCGATGCGAGACCGCGCACGGATGTGGAGAACCTTGTTCGCCGCGGCGGCGCTCCTGGCGCTGCTACCCGCCCTCGCCCAGGCCGCCCGCGACGAGGTCGCCATCGCCGGCTCCGGCGGCGACGCCGTGGTGTGGCAGCCGCAGATCGCGGGCTACGACCGGCTGGTGCTGATCGTCGCCGGCCCCGGCGGCACCACCCGCCAGGAGTTCCCGGCCGGCGAGACGCCCGCGTTCTCGCTCTTCGACGCCGCCGGCGACCACGTCGCGGACGGCGTCTACAAGTGGGAGCTGCGGGTGGTGCCGCTGGTCGACGCGGCGACCCGGCGGGCGATGCAGGCGGAACGCGAAGCCGGCACGAACCGCGTGGTCGAGGGGCTCCGCACCTCCGGCGCAACGCCGCCGGCGACCTACCAGTCCGGTGCCTTCAGCGTCGTCGGCGGCGCCGCGGTGATGCCCGGCGACGTCGAGGAGGGCGCGGGCGGCGTGCGCAGCCTCGCCGCGCCGATCACCTCGACGCACGCCGAGGTGGTGCTGACCAACGCCAACGGCGTGATCCGCAACGCCCTCTGCGTCGGCCTCGACTGCCCGGACTTGCCGGCGTTCGGCGACAGCAGCGTGCTGATGATGGAGAACAACAACCGGATCAAGTTCGGCGACACGAGCGCCGCGGGCTTCCCCGCCAACGACTGGGAGATCGAGGCCAACTCGGCCTCCGCCGGCGGGCTGAACTACCTCGGCTTCAACGACTGCGGCGCCGCCGACGACGACGGCGGCTGCGCCACCGACCTCGTCTTCGCGGTCGAGGCCGGCGCGCGCCAGAACGCGCTCTACGTCGAGTCCGACGGCGACGTCGGGATCGGCACCAACAACCCGGTGCTCGACCTCCACGTCGTCACCGGCAACACCCCGGCGCTCCGCCTGGAGCAGGACGGCTCCTCCGGCTTCACCGCCCAGACCTGGGACGTCGCCGGCAACGAGGCGAGCTTCTTCATCCGCGACGTCACCGGCGGCTCGACGCTGCCGTTCCGCATCCAGCCGGGAGCCGCGAGCAACTCGCTCGTCGTCGCCTCGGACGACGAGGTCGGCGTCGGCACGCTGTCGCCCGAGGCGCCGCTCGAGGTCGAAAACGGCGCCACCGGCCTGACCCTGCTGCTCGACGCGCCCGGCGACGTCTTCTTCCGCCAGCGCAACACCGTCTCCGGGCAGTTCGTCGACATCAACCTGATCGGCAACGACTTCCGGCTCAACTTCAACACCGGCGGCGGGGGCCCGGAGCTGATCCTGACCAACAACGGCGACCTCACCGTCACCGGCGACGTGTTCAGCGCGACCTGCACCGCGCCGGGCAACCCGTGCGCGCCCGACTACGTGTTCGAGCCCGGCTATCCGTTGATGGACCTCGACCGGCTCGGGGAGTTCGTCGCCGAGAACCGGCACCTGCCCCAGGTGCCCTCGGCGGACCAGTTCGAGCAGCAGGGCAGGATCAACCTCGGCCAGTTCCAGATGACGCTGCTCCAGAAGGTCGAGGAGCTGACCCTCTACACCCTGCAGCAGCACGAGACGATCGCCGCGCAGCACGCGTCGCTCGCCGAGCAGCAGGCGTCGATCGCCGAGCAGCAGGCGTCGATCGCCGAGCTGAAGGCGCAGGTCGCGGAGCTGAAGGCGGCCCTGAGCGCCGACTGACGCCCGACCGGGTGCGTGATAGCGGTTGCCGAACGACCGCGGCGGGTTCGCCCGCCGCGGTCGTTCACGTCCAGGGGCCTCCGCCGGGCGGCGACGAGCGTGTAACGCTTCCGCCCGCCGGTCGCCCGTGACTACGGCCCATGTGCTACCGTTCGACGTACAGGCTCGTCTACGGAGACGTGTGCGGCAGTCGGCGACACGGCTCCGATCCTCCCAGCTCCCGGCTACGTGCCGACATCCCGAAAGGAGACGGATCGATGAAGGACCCCCTGCCCGCTCGCCGCCTGGCGTGGCTGATCGCTGGCGTTGTTCTGCTGCCCGGCCTGGCCGCCGCCGCGCCGGAGCCGATCGAGGTCGTGGTCAACCCGGACAAGGTCGAGTGGTTCCCCAACGCGGACTGGGTCGTGGCTCAGCTCATCATCACCGGTCCGGACTGCCTCTACACGAAGCGCAACTTCCGCATCGGCGAGCGCATCATCTTCACCGCCCTCGTCAACGGCGATCCGCTGCCCGACGGCGTCTACAGCTACGACCTGCGCCTGGCCCCCGATCTCGAGGTCCGCGGGCTGAACGAGCCGGCCGGCCAGGGCCAGCTCTGCCGCGGCCGCGAGGACCTCCCGTCGCTGGACGTCCTGACCAGCACCGGCTACGTCTCGATCCTCGACGCCCGCTTCGTCGATCCGACCCGCGAGGAGGAGCGACTGGCCGACGGGGTGCGCGCCGGCGGCGCCGAGGACGGCGGCGCCGAGCCGCTCGCGATCGCCGGCGCCGTACGCTCGGTCCACGCCGCCGACCAGGTGATCCCTGACGACCTGATCGTCCAGGGCAGCCTGTGCGTCGGTTTCGACTGCGTCAACAACGAGAACTTCAGCTTCGACACTATCCGGCTCAAGGAGAACAACCTCCGCATCCACTTCGACGACACCAGCACGCTCGCCGGCTTCCCCAACCGCGACTGGCGGATCGTCGCCAACGACTCGGCGAGCGGCGGCGCGAGCAAGTTCTCGATCGAGGACGTGACCGGCGCCCGCACGCCGTTCACCATCGAGGGCAACGCGCCGAGCAACTCGCTCTACGTCGACGACGGCGGCCGCGTCGGGTTCGGCACCTCGACCCCGGTGGTCGAGCTGCACGCCAGAAACGGCGACACCCCGACGCTGCGCCTCGAGCAGGACGGCTCGTCGGGCTTCGCGCCCCAGACCTGGGACGTCGCCGGCAACGAGACCAGCTTCTTCGTGCGCGACGCGACCAACGGCTCGACGCTGCCGTTCCGCATCCAGCCGGGAACCGCGAGCAACACGCTGTTTCTGGCTTCGGACGAGCAGGTCGGGATCGGAACCACGGCCCCCGAGGCGCCGCTCGAGGTCCAGAACCCCTCGACCGGCCTGACGCTGCTGCTCGACGCGCCCGGCGACGTCTTTTTCCGCCAGCGCAACACCGTCTCCGGACAGTTCGTCGATCTCAACCTGATCGGCAACGACTTCCGCCTCAACTTCAACACCGGCGGCGGGGGCCCGGAGCTGATCCTGACCAACAACG
>CAZNIX010000282.1:0-6648 GCA_964573125.1 uncultured Thermoanaerobaculia bacterium | reverse complement strand
GAGGGGGGGCGGCCGCGCGCGGACCGGCCCGGCTCCGGACGGGCGCGCGCCAGGCGGTAGGCGAGCGCGAGGGCGTCGCGGGCGGCGGCGGTCTCGGCGGCGCGCGGATCGCCGCGCGACTTGGCGATCAGGCGCTCGACCGCGGCGCGCGCCCAGCCGCCGAGCCCCAGCTCGTCGCGGTCGAGCGCGTCGGGGACGGCCACGAGATCGCTCCCCGCCGCCCACACCTCGACGCCGGCGAAGCGCTCGCCGGCGCGCTCGAGCACCTCGTCGAGGCGCACCCGGGCGTGGAGCGTGAGCTGGCCGACCAGCGACAGCCGGAGCACCGTCCGGAGCTTGTCGTCGAGCGCTTCGAGCCAGCCCCCGAGATCCAGGACGTCATCGTCGCCGGCGAGGCGCCGCTCCTCGGCGAGGAAGCGCCAGGCGCCGACCCGGCGCTCCTCGACCCGGCAGCTCCCGGCGGCGGCGCCCGCCCCGGCGCCGGGCTCGAGGTCGACGACCAGGGCGCGGCCCGGGCGCTCCTCGTCGAACGAGGTCGCCTCCGGCGTGCCGGAGTACCAAACCCGCTCGGCGACGCGGGTCGCCGAGTGGCGGTCGCCGAGCGCGAGGTAGTGGAAGCGCCCCTCGGCGAGCGCGCGCTCGGCGGCCTCGAGGCGGATCAGCGCCGGCTCGTCGGGATCGGGGGCGCCGGCGTCGACCCGGCCGTGGGCGACCAGCACGCGCAACCCGCCCCCGAGCGGCGGCAGCGCGGCGGCCGCCTCGGCCACCAGATCGCCGCGCGGGTGGCGGGTCGGCCACGGCACGCCGGCGACCTCGACGCCCGGGCGGACCTCGACCGGTTCGAAACCCTCGAGCACCCGCACGTGCGCGGGCAGCCCGGCGGTGAAGTCGGGCGAGCGGTAGACGCTCGCGGCGTCGAGCGGGTCGTGGTTGCCCGGGAGCAGGAAGAGCGGCACCGGCACCGCCGCCATCGCGTCGAGCGCGCGCAGGACGGTGCGGCGGTCGACCTGGTTCGACTCGAAGAGGTCGCCGGCCGCGACCACGAACTCGCACCCCTCCGCGCGCGCCAGCTCGCCGAGCCGGGCGACGGCGCCGAAGCGCTCGCCGGTGTAGCGCGCCTGGGCCTCGCCGTCGAGGAAGTACCGGCGCAGACCGAGCTGCCAGTCGCTGGTGTGGAGGAAGCGCATCGCGGGGCGGGGGGATCATACCCTGGGGATCGCCCTCGCCCGGCGGGGGCGGGCCGCCGGCGCCGGGCCGGCGCCATGCCGACGGATCGCCGACCCGACGGAGCCGTCGCTAGACCGTCGGCGCCGGCCCGCCACCGCGGGCCTCACTCCTCCCGGGTCCGTCGGGCCGTCTCGGAGCCGGCATGGGCCGGTTGCGCCTCGCCGCCCGCACCGCCGGTGGTACGATCGCCGCGCGCAGGCGGCCGCGCTCGGCTCGCTCCGACGCCCAGACTATGTTCGGACCCCGCTTCAAGCTGTTCAAGCTGTTCGGCTTCCAGGTCAACGTCGACCTCTCGTGGACGATCGTGTTCGTCCTCCTGTCGTGGACGTTCGCGGTCAACTGGTTCCCGCAGGCGCGGCCCGGGCTCGGGCCGGCGACCTACTGGGCGATGGGCGTGGCGACGGCGCTCCTGATGTTCCTCTCGATCGTCCTCCACGAGGTGTCGCACGCGATGGTCGCGCGCCGGTTCGGGCTGCCGATCCGCGGCATCACGCTGTTCATCTTCGGCGGCGTCGCGGAGATGACCGAGGAGCCGCCGACCGCGCGCTCGGAGTTCCTGGTCGCGATCGCGGGGCCGATCGCGAGCATCGCGATCGGCGGCTTCTGCCTGGCGCTCTGGGCGGCCGGCCAGGTCGGCGGCTGGCCGGCGCCGGTGGTGTCGGTCGCCGGCGTGCTCGCCTGGATCAACATCTCGTTGGTCATCTTCAACATGGTGCCGGCCTTCCCGCTCGACGGCGGCCGGGTGCTGCGCTCCCTGCTCTGGCAGTGGAAGGGGAACCTGCGCTGGGCGACCCGGGTGACCTCCGGCATCGGCTCGGCCTTCGGCATGGCGCTGATCGTGCTCGGCGTCGTGCGCTTCATCGTCGGCGACTTCTTCGGCGCCTGGATGGCGCTCGTCGGCCTCTTCCTGCGCAACGCCGCGCGCCTCTCCTACCAGCAGCTCCTGCTGCGCACCGCGCTCGAGGGCGAGCCGGTCGCGCGCTTCATGAAGACCGACCCGATCACCGTGCCGCGCCACCTCTCGGTGCGCGAGCTGGTCGACGACTACTTCCTGCGCCATACCCACAAGCTCTACCCGGTGGTCGACGGCGACCGCCTGGTCGGCTGCGTGACCACCGCCGACATCAAGAAGCTCCCGCGCGAGGAGTGGGAGCGCCAGACGGTCGGCGCGATCGCCCAGCGTCAGTGCGAGGAGAACACGATCGCGCCCACCACCGACGCCATGGCGGCGCTCGCCGCGATGAGCCGCGGCCGCGCCTCGCGCCTGATGGTGGTCGACGGCGACCGCCTGGTCGGCATCCTCACGCTCAAGGACCTGCTCGAGTTCTTCTCGCTCAAGATGGAGCTCGAGGGGGCGCGGTAAGGGCTGGCTCGGCGGAAGGCGGGGCTGGAGGTGCTGGAGTGGGGAGCGCCGGCTCGGCCGGGGTTCTCGGAGGGGCAGCGGCGCCTTCGCTCCCCAGTCCCAGGAACTTCTTGAGATTCTCGACGACCTGGTCGAAGTTCTCCTCGCCGGCAACGGTGAGGAAAGCAAAGCCCAGGGCGATCACCTTCAAGCGGTTGTCCCAGGCGCTCCCCTTGTAGTCCGCCACGACGCTGCTGATGTCCGTTTTCTGCTGTTGGCTGAGGTTTTGAAAGGACAGCAGCGATGCCTGGAGGTAGTCGGCGGCGCCGGCGAAATCATCGACGTCCCGAAGCGACTCGTACACCCTCTTTTGTCGTTCGGCCGCCCGCAGGCGATCGATCTTCTGATCGATCGTCTGCATAATGGTATCGAGCACGATCGCCGGCCCGACCGCGTATTCCTGTCCATCCGAAGAGCTGAACGTGAAGAGCTTGGAGCGCATCACCACCATCGCGCCGAAGCCGGCGACGATCGCCGTCAACAGCAGGTCGTCCTCGATCGCGGGGAAGATCTGTTGCCGGTACCTGGTGAGGAGCCCGAAGGCGGCCAGTGAGATCAAGCCGTTCAGGCCCACGTAGGCGAGCCCATAGCGGTTGAAGGTGGCGCGGATCGGTTCGTCACGATAGTGGGTCAGGATCTCCGACAGTCCCGTCAGCCCACCGAACCCGGCGGCCAAGAGGGCCGCGAGCCAGGCCTTCGGATCGCCCATCGCGAGCCCGGCGCCGGCCTCCGCCACGGCGACTACCCCACGACCCTCATGCCCCTGTCCGTGATCTCGATCTCATGGTTGCCCTTCAGATCTTCGCGAATGAGATTGACGTAGCCTCGCTCGCGGAGGTGGGCGAGCACCGGGTTGAGGGCTGACACCGGCTCTCTCAAATGGTCTACCAGCTCGAAGACCGTGGACCGCCGACCGGGCGACGCGGCGAGCACCTTGAGCGCCTTGGGTGCCAACGTCAACAGCGCGTCCTCGAGGTATTCCGACGCGGCCGCCGCTCTCGAGGCCGATCGCCGGGCGCCTTCTCCCTCCGCTGTCTCAGGGGCCTGGCTCGCGGGCTTGAGGAAGTCGAGTCCGAGCCGTTCTCGAATCGCTTGCATGGCGTAGTCGTTCTCCTGACTCTAGAGATCCTGTTCGGGACTCCCTCCGTTGCGATCCAGCCTAGCATACGGAGGTCCTTGATACCGCGGTGCACACGCCGGTCCCTGGTCTATCGCTGGACGTTCATGAGCCGGCCTGGGCTCAGGCGTTGCTGCGACCACGGCTTTCGATGCCCTTCAGGGCCGCCCTTCAGGACCGCCCTTCAGGGCCGCCCTTCAAGCGCCCCGTGCCGCCCGAGCAGCTCGCGCACCGCCTCGACCGGGATCGCCTCGACGGTCCGGCCCTCGAAGCCGGTGACCGTGTCGGCGCGCAGCAGCGAGTTGTAGATCGCCTCCTCGACCGCCTCGACGGCGGCCAGGAAGAGCGGGCTCGTCGCGTCGTTCGCGAGGCGCTCGACGGTGCGCACCGGCGGGCCGCCGTGGGGGATGCGCTCGGCGGTCGAGAACGCGATCCCGAAATCGCCCGAGCCGTCGCCGACGAACGAGCCGACCCGGCCGAGGGCGAGCGCGGAGCGCGAGGCGAGGCGCTCGAGGTTGCGGGACGAGAGCGGGGCGTCGGTCGCGAGCACGATCATGCACGAGCCGCCGCCAGGCGCCTCGCCGGCCGGCGGCTCCGAGGCAGCCGCGGCGTTCGAGTCCGCCGTGGCCGGATCGCCGGCGCCGGCCGCCCCCGCCGCCAGCTCCTCCTTGAAGCTGTAGCGCCCGAGCGCCTCGCCGACCGGCGCGCCGTCGATGCGCAGGATGCCGCCGAAGTTGGTCTGGACCAGCGCGCCGACGGTCCAGCCGCCGAGGCGCGCGGGAAGCCGGCGCGAGGCGGTGCCGATGCCCCCCTTCCAGCCCAGCGCCCGGGTGCCGGTGCCGGCGCCGACGCTCCCCTCCGCGACCGGGCCGGTCCGCGCCGCCTCGATCGCCGCGACGACGTCGGCGCCGGTCACCGGCAGGGCGCGGATGTCGTTGAGCCAGCCGTCGTTGGTCTCGCCGACGACGGCATTGACCGAGCGCACCTGCTCGTTGCCCGGCCGGGCGAGGGTCCACCTCACCACCGCCTCGACCGCGGTGCCGACCGCGAGCGTGTTGGTGAGCACGATCGGGCTCTCGAGCTGGCCCAGCTCCCGGACCTGGAGGAAGCCGGCCGCCTTGCCGAAGCCGTTGATCACCCACACCGCGGCCGGCACCTTTTCCTGGAACGCGTCGCCGCCGTGGGGCAGGACCGCGGTGACCCCCGTGCGCACGCCCTCGCCGCGGACCAGCGTGAGGTGGCCGACGCGCACGCCGGCGACGTCGGTGATCGCGTTGAGCGGCCCCGGCGGCAGGATCCCCGGGCGGGCGCCGAGGTCGCGCAGGCGCGGGCGGCCGCCCCCCTCCGCGGCCGCGCCGGCGATCCCGGCCGCCGCGACCAGCAGGCAGAGCGAGAGGAGGAGCCGCACGCCTACGCCCCGGGCGGCCGCTCGATGGCGAGCCGGAGGCCGCGGCCGGAGGTCCGGGGAGCGGCGCCGGGCGCTCGGGATCGGCGGGCTGAACGCATGCGCTCGGCTCACCAACTGCTCGAGGCGCCGCCGCCCCCGAAGCTGCCGCCGCCGCCCGAGAAGCCGCCGCTCGAAAAGCCCCCGCCGCCGCGGGACGAGCCGCCGGAGTAGCCGCCGAACACCACCGGCACACCGAAGACGCGGAACCGGCGCTTCTTGCGCCCGAACAAGAGCGGCAGGATGACGAAGAAGAGGAGCACCCAGAAGAAAAACGGCGCGCAACCCAGGGTCCGCGAGAAGCCCGCCGCCGGCGGCGGCACGACCGCCTCGGCGGCCTCGCCGCGGACGAGCGCCGCGACCGCCTCCACCCCCGCGCCGACGCCGCCGTCGAAATCGCCGGCGCGGAAGCGCGGGCGGACCAGGTTGTCGAGGATGCGGCCGGCGAGGACGTCGGGGATCGCGCCCTCGAGGCCGTGGCCGACCTCGAAGCGCATCTTGCGGTCGTCGCGCACGATCAGCAGCAGCACCCCGTCGTCGCGCTCGGCGCTCCCGAGCCGCCAGGTCTCGGCGACCCGCAGCGAGTAGTCCTCGAGCGCCTCGCCGCCGAGGCTCGGCACGGTCAGCACCGCGACCTGGGCGCCGGTCGCGCGCTCCAGCTCCTCGAGCGTGCGGGTCAGGTTCTGCTCGGCGTCCGGGCCGAGGATCCCGGCCTCGTCGACCACCCGGCCGGAGAGGAACGGCACCTCGAGCGCGGCGGCGGGCGCCGGGACGCCGAGCGCGGCGAGGGCGGCCGCCAGGACGAGCGGCGCGATCCGGACCCGAGCGAATGGGCGGGCGAAGCGCGGACTCGCCGGAGCGGCCGCCGCCAGCGCGAAGGCCGCGATCCGCGGGCGGGCGGACAGGCGCGCTGAGCGCAGACCCGCGCGAGGGTCGCTCGCCGACCAGCGCCGGCTACTCATCGCGCATCCTCAGCTCGTCGGGCAGCTCGGCGAGGTCGTCCGGGCGGCGCTCGACCCGGCGCTCGACGAGCAGCCGGCCGCAGGCGCGGATCGCCTCGACCAGCGCCGGCGCCGCCTCGCCGCGGCGGATGCCGGCGGCGAGCTTGTCGCTGATCGCTTTCCACTCCCCCGGCTCGACCTTGGCGGCGATGCCGGAGTCGCCGAGGATCACCACCCGGTGCTCGAAGAGCGCAAGGAAGATCAGCACCCCGGTGCGGTCGCGGGTGGCGAACGCCTCGGTCTCGAGGAACGCCGCCGCGGCGCGCATCTCGACCTCGTCGTCGAGCGCCCCCGCCGGGGTCAGCCGGCGGCGCAGGGCGGGCCAGGCCGCGGTCAGCGCGTAGCCGGCGAGCGCCGCGAGCGGCGCCGGCAGCGCCACCCAGACCAGGGCCGAGCCGCCCCAGAAGCCGCCGAGGTCGTGCGCCAGGCCGGCGATCCCGGCCGCGATCCCCGCCGC
>CAZNIX010000281.1:0-6656 GCA_964573125.1 uncultured Thermoanaerobaculia bacterium | reverse complement strand
GGCCTGCTCACCGGCAACTGGCGCCGCGGCGCCGAAGTCAAGCTCGAGCGCGCCGGCCTCGACGGCCGGTTCCGCTTCGGCGCCTACGGCGACGACGGCCTCGACCGCGACGACCTCCCCCCGGTCGCCCTCGCCCGCGCCGCCGAGGCCACCGGCCGCCGCTTCACCGCCGCCGATACCCTGATCGTCGGCGACACCCCTCACGACGTCGCCTGCGCCCGCGCCCACGGCAGGCGCTGCCTGGCGGGCGCCACCGGCGGCGCGCCGGCCGCGGCGCTGGCGCGGGCGGGGGCGGACTGGGTGGTGGACGACCTCAGGTCGGGGCTGGGGTCGGCGCCGCTGCGCGCCGGGTGGACGCACGCACCGTCCCCGGAATGACGGCCGCCAGGCCGTCGATCACCGGGGCCTCACGCCACCTTCCGCTCCTGGGCTCGGACGTGCTTCACCGCGATCCCGTGCTTCCTCATCCAGCCGACCGCGTTCACCTTCCGGGGATCGGTCCCCGCGCCCGAACCGGCAGACACCGGTGACCGGCGACCGTCCAGGCCCGATTCCGCCGCCGTGTCGCTGGCGACGGCCACCAGCAGCCCGTCCCGCATCTTCATCTGCGGCACCGCCTTGCCACGGTCGGGCAGGAACGGCTCCAGATAGTCGAGGACGGCGGTCGGCGCCTCGTCCGTGCTGACGAGCCACAGGGTCTCGAACGGTTCGCAGCAGTCCGGGTAGCGCTCCTTGATCGCCCTGTCCAGGGCCTCTCGCTGGGCCTTCGTCGCGCGGTTCCAGAGGGTGTAGGCGATGACCAGGACCTCCGAGCCGTGCCGGAACTCGACCTTCCGCAGCCACTCGGTCCGGGCGTCCTCCGGCGACGTTCTGGTGTCGTCATACCCTCGGCACGTCCCGGGCGCCAGCGGAATGGCCAGGAGCCTCCGCTCCGAGTTCGGGGGCTGGGCCCTGGCGACCGCTTTGTCGATCGCGGACAGCATGGCCCCTGCGGGCTGGTCACATTCGATCAGCCACGGGGCATAGGGGAGGTTGTGGCGCACCGAACAGTCGAGATCCCCTGGCCGGCTCGCGTTTACTAACTTGTAGCTTGTTTTGCGAACATGAGCGCCACCCGGAGGAGTGGAGCGGCGTCACGCGCCCGGGTAGGGACCCCTGACCCGGGGGTGGTCACGCCAGGTGCCGGCGCAGCCAGCGCTGGGTCGCGTTCATCGCCTGGATCAGCTCCGGGGTCGGGCCGGCGAAGGGGTGGACGGCGCCGAAGGTGTGGCCGGCGCCGGGGCCGGGGAGGAGGAGCAGCTCGCTGGGCGGCGCCGCCGCGGCGTGGAGGCGGCGGGCCTCGGCGACCGGGACGGTCTCGTCGGCGTCGCCGTGGACGATCAGCCAGGGGGCGGCGCGGCGGCCGGCGGCGGCGGCGAGGTCGAGGGCGGCGCGGTTGGCCTCGAGGTCGCGCAGGGCGTCGAGGCCGATCGCGAGGCGCTGGCCGGTGCGGGCGTTGATCACCGGGAGCTCGCCGTCGCGGCGCCACGCCGCCTTCTGCTCGGGGGTGAAGCGGTCGGCGTCGGCGATCGCGGCCCAGGTGACGAGCGCGCCGATGCGATCGCGGCAGCGCTCGCTCGCCGCGAGCAGCAGCGCCACGCCGCCGCCGCGGCTGTGGCCGACGAGGCCGATCGGGCCGGGCGCCACGTGGCCGGCGCCGAGGCCGTCGGCGACCGCCTCGATCACCTCCTCCAGCTCTTCCAGCTCACGGCTGTAGGTGTCGGCCTTGAAGGCCTCGAGGTCGGAAACCCGATCCTCGCCCGGCCGCACGCCGGCGCCGGTGAAGTTGAAGCGCACGGCGGCGAACCCGCGGGCGGCGAGCAGCTCGGCGAGGTGGGGGAAGAAGCCCCAGTCCATGAACCCCTTGAAGCCGTGGCAGATCACGACCGCCGGCCGCGGCCCGTCCGCCCCCTGCGGCGGGTGCAGCACGCCGTCGAGAGACCGGTCGCCGGGCACGTCGATGGAGAACGGAACGGTGCGGCTGGTTTCCATGACGGCCCCGGATTGTAGCGGTCCACGAGCGGGTAGACTGAAACGGTGATGAGCACTGCGACCGAAGCGCCCACCGCCCCCACCGACGTCGCCGCCCTCCACGACCGCCTCGGCGGCCGGCCGGCGCCGGCCGGGGCGCCGGCGGCGGTGGCGGGCTATGGCGACTTCGAGGCCGAGTACGGGGCGCTGCGCGAGCGCGCCGGCCTGCTCGACCGCTGGCCGGTCGGCCGGCTGCGGCTGACCGGCGAGGACCGCGCCCGCTTCCTCCAGGGGCTCGTGACCTGCGACGTGCGCGCGCTCGAGCCCGGCCGCGGCGCCTACGGCTTCTTCACCACGGTCAAGGGGCGAATCCTGGCCGACGCCGCGATCCTCGCGACCGGCGACGCCTTCCTACTCGAGCTGCCGCCGGGCGCCGGGCCGGCGATCCGCGACCACCTGGCCAGGTACCGGATCGCCGACCGGGTGGAGTTCGAGCCGGCGGACGACCTCGCGCCGCTGACGGTCGCCGGGCCGGCGGCGGGGGAGGTGCTCGGCGAGGTGCTGGCGGCGGCGCCGCCCGACGAGCCGTGGGGGAGCGCGGAGGCCGAGCTGCTCGGCGTCCCCGTGCGGATCGTGCGCCAGGGCCACCTCGGGGTCGAGGGGTACACGCTCTGGGCGCCCGCGGAGCGGGCGGAGGAGCTGGCGGCGGCGCTGCTCGACCGCGAGCGCGACCGCCTGGCGCCCGCCGGCCACGAGGCCGCCGAGGCGGTGCGCATCGAGGCCGGCGTGCCGCGCTTCGGCGCCGAGTTCGACGCCGACCACTTCCCCCAGGAGACCGGCCTGGGGGAGGAGGCGGTGAACTACACGAAGGGGTGCTACCTGGGCCAGGAGGTGGTGGCGCGCATCCACTACCGGGGCGGCGTCAACCGCGGCCTGCGCGGCCTCCGGCTGACGCTAGCGGCCGGCGGCGCGCCGGCGCCGGGCACGGCCCTGCTCCACGACGGCCGTCCCGCCGGCCGCCTGGGGAGCGCCGTTGAGTCACCTGCGGCGGGCGGGTGGATCGGGCTGTCGGTCCTGCACCTGCGCGCCGGCGAACCGGGCACGGTGCTCGCGATCGAGGGCGGTGGCGAGGCGGCGGTAGTCGCCCTGCCGTTCGTCTAGCCTCGCAAGTCAGCTTGCTCCCGCAGGGACATCGCGATGAACATCGACTACATCGTCTGTCCCGAGTTCATCGGGGAGAAGCTGGAAACGAAGCACCGGGTCTCGGTCTCCGAGGCGCGGGAGACTCTGCTCAATCGACCGCGTTTCCGCTTCGCCGAGAGAGGTCACGTCGAAGGCGAGGACGTCTACGCGGCCTTCGGTCAGACCTTTGAAGGTCGGTACCTCGCGGTCTTCTTCGTCTACAAGCCCGCGATGAAGACAGCGGTTATCATCAGCACGCGGGACATGACCCGCCGGGAACGGAAGACCTATGGCAGGCGATAAGAGAAGCTCGGTCTCCAGAGCGGCCTCTCTCGAGGAGATGGGGGAGTTCTGGGACCGCCACGACCTCACAGACTTCGACACCGACGCCTCGGACGTCGACTTCGAGGTCCGGAACGCTGTGCCGGTCGAGCCCCATCTTCTCGCGCGGGTCGAGAGCCAGGCCCAGCAGCGCGGTGTCAGCGTCGAGACGCTGGTGAACCTGTGGCTCCAGGAGAAGGTCGAGGAGACGGCTCGGCGTTGAGCGCTGTTCGGGCGGGCTAGACCGCGAAGCTCGATCCGCACCCGCAGGTGCCGACGGCCTTGGGGTTGTTGAACTTGAAGCCGGCGCCGGAGTGGCCGAGCACGTAGTCGATGGTCGTGCCCTCGAGGTAGCGGGCGCTGACGCCGTCGATGAACACGCGCAGGCCGTCGTAGTCGAGCACGTGGTCGCTGTCGCGCGGGGCGCCGTCGAAATCGAGCGCGTACTCGAATCCGCTGCAACCGCCGCCGCGCACCGCCACGCGCAGCCCGAACGCCGGGTCGATCCCCTCCTGCTCGCGCGTGATCTTGATCATCTGGACCGCCTTGGGCGTGAGCTGGATCGGTCCCTCGGGGGCGGCGGCTCCGGCCGCGACGGCGGGATCGGCCTCGGGGCGGGTTTCGGTCGGCTGCTGGGTGTTCTCCACGGTTCGCTCTCCTGGTCTCGCCGGCGCTCGGCGATGCCGGCGCGGGTTCACGGCTGCGAGCCGTTCAACCGCACCCTAGCGCCCGCGATTCCCGGCGTCAAGCCGGCGGCGGTCGGCCACGGTCCGGGCGGCGGCCAAGTCGCGGCCCGCGCGGCCCCGTCTCCGCGGCGCGCGGGTATCATCGCCGGCGTGCTCCGCGCGCTGCTGTTCGACTTCAACGGCGTCCTGGTCGACGACGAGCCGCTCCACCTCGAGCTGTTCCAGCGCGTGGCCGCGGAGGAGGGGCTGGCGCCGCCCGGCGAGGAGGAGTACTACGCCTGCTACCTCGGCTTCGACGACCGCGCCGCGTTCGCGGCCATGCTCGCCGCCGCCGGCCGACCGGCCGAGCCGCCGCGGGTGGCGCGGCTGGTCGCGCGCAAGGCGGCCTACTACCAGGAGCTGATCCACCGCCGCGGCTACCCGTTCTTCCCCGGCGCCCGCGAGCTGGTGCGCGCCGCCGCGGCGGGCGGGCTGCGCCTGGGGGTGGTCAGCGGCGCCCTGCGCGAGGAGGTGGCGGGCGGCCTCGCCCAGGCCGGCCTCGCCGAGCTGATGCCGGTCCTGGTCACCGCCGAGGACGTCGCCGAGTCGAAGCCCCACCCCGAGGGGTATCTGCTCGCGCTCGATCTGCTCAACTCGATGCCGCCGCTCCCCGAGCGGCTGATCCACCCCCACGAGGTGCTCGCGATCGAGGACAGCCCGGCCGGCCTCGAATCCGCCGCCGGCGCCGGCCTGCTCACCCTCGCGGTCGCCCACACCTACCCGCGCGACCGCCTGCGCGCCGACGCCACCGTCGACACGCTGACAGGCCTGACGATGGAGGGGATCGAGCGTCTGCTCCAGGTCTAGGACCTTGCACGCGGAGCGGCGCGGCGGCCGACGCCGCCGACTCGGGGGAGGGGTCCCCGCGGGACCGAGCCCATGCGAGGCAGCCCTCGAGAAGACCGCGGTAGGTGGACCGCGGGTCCGCAGCACCCTACGTGATCGGCATCCGCCCGGCGAAGCCCTCCTCGTAGCCGTGGAAGTACGTGACCGTGTGCTCGGGATACTTCCAGCAGTAGTAGCCGTCGCCGCTGTCCCAGTCGACCAGCCAGAGGCCCTTGACCTCGCAGCCGAGCGCGGCGACCTCGACCGCCCAGGCCTCGACGATGCGCTCCATCTCGGTCGCCAACTCGTCGCGCCGCGCTTCCAGCTCGTCGCAGCTCTGCATCCGGCCGACCAGCGCCTGGCACCGGCGCTGGGCGGCGTGGGTGAGGTCGCGCACCGCGGGGAAGGTCTCCAGCGCCTCCTCGTAGGTGAAGGTCCGCCGTAGCGGCGGGCGCTCGCGGGGCATCGGCGGCGATGGTAGCAGAGCGCCGGCGGGCCGGTGGTAGCATCGTTTCTCTGATGGACGAGCGCTCTCGCGGCCACGTCGAGGTCATCACCGGCGGCATGTTCTCGGGCAAGAGCGAGGAGCTGGTGCGCCGGCTCCGGCGCGCGACCATCGCCCGCCAGTCGGTGCAGGTGTTCACGCCCGCGGCCGACACCCGCAACGGTGGCGCCGAGCGCCTGGTCACCCGCGACAACCGCGATTTCGAGGCGGTCCGCGTCGCCGGCAGCGCCGACCTCCGGCGCCGGCTGCGCCGCGGCGTCCAGGTGGTCGGGATCGACGAGGCGCAGTTCTTCGACGCCGGCCTGGTCGAGATCGTCCAGGACCTCGCCGACCGCGGGGTGCGCGTGATCGTGGTCGGCCTCGACCTCGACTACCGGCGCGAGCCGTTCGGGCCGATGCCGGCGCTCCTCGCGCTCGCCGAATTCGTCGACAAGATGCACGCGATCTGCGTCCGCTGCGGGCGCCCCGCCCACTACAGCCAGCGCATCGCCGGCAGCGCCGACCAGGTCCAGGTCGGCGACGCCGAGGCCTACGAGGCGCGCTGCCGCCAGTGCTACCGGCCGTTCGAGCCGGCGGCGGAGGCCGCCCTCTAAAAAACCGGCACCGGACAGTTGGCCTGGTCCACGTGGACGTAGACGAGCGTCGCCTCGGTGACCTTCACCGGCTCGTGCGGCCGCCCCGCGCGCACCGCCTCGACGGTGACCCGGACGGTGATCGAGGTGCGGCCGATCGCGATCGTCTCGGTGAAGAAGCTGACCAGGTCGCCGACGAAGACCGGCTGGTGGAACTCGACCTCCTTCATCGCCACCGTCACCAGCCGCCCGGGCGTATGCCGGTTGGCCTCGACCGCGCCCGCCTGGTCGATGTAGGAGAGGATGATGCCGCCGAAGATGGTGCCCAGGGCGTTGGTGTCCTTGGGCATCATCAGCACCCGGATCGCCGGCTGCACCGGCCCCGGCCCGCGCCGCGGATCGTCGCTCGCGCTCATCCTTCCTCCTCTCGCCCGGCCTCCCGGCCCCGCTTCCGCGGCCCGCGCCCCGGTTGCGGCGCGGGCCGGCGTCGGCGCCTCGCGCCGGCGGCGCCGGCCC
>CAZNIX010000280.1:6369-6668 GCA_964573125.1 uncultured Thermoanaerobaculia bacterium | reverse complement strand
AGCCCCTGGATCGCCGGCCCGAGAATGAACAGGGTGTGGATGTTGACCCAGACGAGCTGAAGCGCGGGCAGCGAGACCAGCCAGCCGCGCCCGCCGCCTCGGCGCCAGCGCTCGAGTGCGAGCAGCGTCCAGGCGACCAGCAGGGTGCTGACGATCTCCGGCCGCACCGCCCAGCGCGGGTGTCCGGTCGCCACCGCCAGCGCGAGCCCGACCAGGGTCGGCCAGCGCGGGGCGCCGGGCGCGCGGCCGGCGGCGAGCAGCGCCAGCGCCGCCGCCACCGCCGCGGCCTTGGCCACGGG
>CAZNIX010000280.1:820-6359 GCA_964573125.1 uncultured Thermoanaerobaculia bacterium | reverse complement strand
GGACCAGGTTGCTCAACGGGTCGGTTCGCGGCCAGCGGTGGGCGAGCACCCGTGCGCCGGTTGCGAGCTGCCACCAGGCGTCGTAGGCGATCAGATGGTGCAGCGACAGCGCCAGCGCGGTCAGGGCGACGAAGGCGCAGGCGGTGCGGTCGGTCCAGCGCGCCGCGGAACCGGCGACCGGCGCCGCCGGTCCGCCGCCGTCGCGCCCGGCGTCCGCGCGGCCCCCGGCGGCGCCGCCGTCGCCTCCGTCAGCCGAGCGGCGGCCGGTGGCGCGGCGTGGGCGGGCGGCGCGTCGAGCACCTGGCCGCGCATCCAGGCAGGAGTCGTGCGCCGCCTGGCGGGCTCTCCGACTCCACGTAGAAGACCCGCGAGCGACCGAGGGCGCGCCGCCGAGCGCGCCTTCGGTCGCCATCCCCGGAAGGTCCCCGGTCCGGCTAGCCGCGCCGGCGCAGGATCAGCAGCGCGCCGAGCGTGATCGCGAGCAGCAGCAGCAGGAGCCCGGCCCGGCCGAGGGTCGGGATCTCGAGCACGCTGCCGACGTCGACCGTCGTGGTGGCGGTGTTGTTCGCCGGCGTCGGGTCGTTCTCGTTGCCGGCCGCCGTCGCGGTGTTGTTGACCGTCCCCACCGGGCAGGCCGAGGCGTCGACCAGGACGTTGCAGGTCGCGCTCGCGCCGTTGGCCAGGGCGCCGACGTTCCAGGTCCACGGCGGCACGTCGACGCCGCCGCAGTCGTCGCTGACGAACGTCGTGCACGGATCGAGCGGGTCGGTGACCACCACGCCGGTGGCGTCGTCCGGACCGTTGTTGGTCACCGTGATCGTCCACGTGATCTGGTCGCCGGCGGCGGCGCCGCTCTTGGTCACCTCGAGGTCGGCGTCGGGCTGGACGCAGGTGCAGGACGTGACGTCGACCGTCCACGAGGCGAGGGTGCCGGTGTCGGCGCCGGCGTCGTCGAAGACGCTGATCGTCCAGGTGCCGTTCGGGTCCTCGCCGATGAACGCCCCGAGCGCCTCCTCGAAGACCAGCGGCGTTTCGACCACCAGGTTGGCGTAGACGTTGTCGGTCGCCGGCCCCGGCGGGTTGGTGTCGCCGCCGTCGTCGTCCCACAGCGTGCCGGCGAAGACGTTGTCGTTGCCGGCGCCGTTGTCGGTGGTCATGGTCGAGGCCGTGCCCGCCGGCGAGGTGACGGTGATGTCGAGGTCGCCGGCGAACGTGTGGGTGATGTTCGTCGTCACGTCGACGTCGCAAGTGAAGGTGCCGGCGCCGGTGAACGCGATCGTCGAGGTGGTGGTCGCGAGATCGTTGATCGGCAGCGGGGTGTCGGTCGAGGTTACGCTCACCGGCGGGTCGAAGATCGGCGTGATCGTCAGCGTGGTCAGGCTCACGTTCCACGAGTTGAGCGTGCCGACGTCGGCGCCGGCGTCGTCGAAGATGCTGATCGTCCAGGTGCCGTTGGGGTCCTCGCCGATGAACGCGGCGAGCGCCTCCTCGGGCACCAGCGGGGTCTCGACCACCAGGTTGGCGTAGACGTTGTCCGAGGCCGCGCCCGGCGGGTTGGTGTCGCCGCCGTCGTCGTCCCAGACCGTGCCGGCGAAGACGTTGTCGTTGCCGGTGCCGTTGTCGGTGGTCAGGGTCACGGCCGTGCCGGCGGGCGAGGTGACCGTAATGTCGAGGTCGCCGGCGAACGTGTGGGTGATGTTGGTCGTGATGTTGAGGTCCTGGAGGTAGGCGTTGACGCCCGAGACCGTGATCGTCGAGGTCGTGGTCGCCAGGTCGTTGATCGGCAGCGGGGTGTCGGTCGAGGCCACGGTGTCGACGCTCGACACGCAGTTCGGCGGCACCACGCCGGCGCCGAGCGGGCGCGGGGCCGGCGCCACGACGGCGCCGAGGAGCGCGCCCGGATCGTCGCCGCCGAGGCCGGCGCTCAACTGGCGGTAGCGGCCGCCGAGCTGATCGAAGCGCGCGCGCGCCGCCGGGTTGCCCTTGATCGCCTCCATCTCGCGGGCGATCGAGACCATCTCGTCGTGGCGTTCCTGCTTGCTCTGTGCCGCCGCCGGAACCGCGCCGGCGGCGACCAGGACGAGGGCGGCAAATGCAGATCCGAGGCGGCAACCCGCGATCTTCATGATCCAACCTCCTCCGAGAGAACCCGGTTGCGGAGCGACGCAGCGCGGTAGGACACCGAAAAACTCTTCCGCTGTCGGCCCTTATGAGCGGGAGGCTATTGGATCTCCGGGGCCTGGTCAACCCCCGGCGGCGGCGCAGGCGCGGTCGAGGCCCCCGGAAAACAAACGGGGCGCGCCCCCGCGGGCACGCCCCGTCGGTAGCGGAGCCGGCCGCGGCTAGCCGCGGCGGCGCAGGATGACCAGCGCGCCGAGCGTGATCGCGAGCAGCAGCAGCACGAGGCCGGCGCGGCCGAGGGTCGGGATCTCGAGCACGCTGCCGACGCCGACCGCGGCGGTCGACGTGTTGTTCGCCGGCGTCGGGTCGTTCTCGTTGCCGGCCGCGGAGGCGGTGTTGCTGAGCGTCCCCACCGGGCACGCCGAGACGTCGACCGTGACGTTGCAGGTCGCGCTCGCGCCGTTGGCCAGGGCGCCGACGTTCCACGTCCACGGCGGCACGTTGGCGCCGCCGCAGTCGTCGCTGACGTAGGTGGTGCACGGATCGAGCGGATCGGTGACCACCACGCCGGTGGCGTCGTCCGGGCCGTTGTTGGTCACCGTGATCGTCCACACGATCTGGTCGCCGGCGGCGCTCCCGGTCTTGGTCACCTCGAGGTCGGTGTCGGGCTGGACGCAGGTGCAGGTCGTGATGTCGAGGCTCCAGGTCGACAATGTGCCGGTGTCGGCGAGCGCGGTGTCGGCGATCTGGTACACCCAGGTGCCGTTGGGGTCCCCGCCGATGAACGCGCCGAGCGCTTCCTCGAAGCAGAGCGGGGTCTCGACCACCAGGTTCGCGAACAGGTTGTCGGTCACCGGCCCCGGCGGGTTGGTGGCGCCCGCGTTGTCGTCCCACAGCGTGCCGTTGAAGACGTTGTCGTTGCTGCCGCCGTTGGCGGTCGACATCGTGTTCGCGACGCCGCCGGGCGAGGTCAGGGTCATGTTGAGGTCGGCGTTCCAGGTGTGGGTGATCGAGGTGTTGACGTCGACGTCGCAGAGGTAGGTGTCGAGCCCGGAGACCGTGAGGTTCGAGGTCGTGGTCGCGAGGTCGTTGATCGGCAGCGGCGTGTCGGTACTCGGGAAGCTGGTCGTGGTCTCGATCGGCGGCGCGGTGAAGGTGACGATCGTCAGCGTCCAGGTCGAGAGCGTGCCGGTGTCGGCGAGCGCGGTGTCGCTGATCGCCAGGCTCCAGGTACCGTTCGGGTCCTCGCCGCGGAAGTGGGCGAGCGCCTCCTCCGGCACCAGCGGGGTCTCGACCACCAGGTTCGCGAACAGGTTGTCGGTCACCGGGCCGGGCGGGTTGGCGGTGCCCCCGCTGTCGTCCCACAGGGTGCCGTTGAACACGTTGTCGTTGCTGCCGCCGTTGGCGGTGGTGATCGTCACCTGCGTGCCCGACGGCGAGGTCAGGGTGATGTTGAGGTCGGCGTTCCAGGTGTGGGTGATCGAGGTCGAGACGTCGACGTCGTGGATATAGGTGCCGATGCCGGAAACCGCGAGCATCGAGGTCGTGGTCGCGAGGTCGTTGATCGGCAGCGGCGTGTCGGTGCTCGGGAACGAGTCGGTCGAGCCGACGCAGTTCGGGGGCACGCCGGGGCCGGCGCCCGTGCTCGGCGCCGGGACGGCGCCCGACGGCGGGAAGTTCGGCCGGTAGCCGAGCTCGTCGGCCAGTTGGTCGAAGCGGGCGCGGAGCTGAGCCAGCTCGCTCGCGCGCGCCGGGTTGCCCTTGATCGCCGCGATCTGCTCGTTGATCGCGACCATCTCGTCGTGGATCTGCTGCTTGGTCAGCCCCCAGGCGGGAGCCGCGCCGGCGGCGAGCAGGACGAGGATCGTGACTGCCAACGTGACCCTACGGGACGCGAGTTTCATCACCGACCTCCTGGAATAGAGTTCCGGCCCGCGGCTTCGCCCGCGGGCGAACGCCGCGCCGGGAACCTGTTTTCTGCCCCCCTGATGGCGTGCAACCCTATGGCATTCCCCGGGCGCCGGTCAAGGCCGCCCGGCGACGCGGGGAGAAAAACAACGGGGCACGCCCGGTGGGGCGTGCCCCGGAAGGGTCGCGGTGGGTCCGCGGCTAGCCGCGGCGGCGCAGGATGACCAGGGCGCCGAGGGTGAT
Source organism: uncultured Thermoanaerobaculia bacterium (assembly GCA_964573125.1). Classification (GTDB taxonomy): domain Bacteria; phylum Acidobacteriota; class Thermoanaerobaculia; order Multivoradales; family JBCCEF01; genus CAVSQV01. Next base: position 2,087 of record CAZNIX010000280.1, on the reverse strand, counting down.
CGCGAGCAGCAGCAGCACGAGTCCGGCGCGGCCGAGGGTCGGGATCTCGAGCACGCTGCCGACCTGGACGCCGGCGGTGGCGGTGTTGTTGGCCGGCGTCGGGTCGTTCTCGTTGCCGGCCGCGGTCGCGCTGTTGCTGACCGGCCCCACCGGGCAGGCCGAGGCGTCGACCAGGACGTTGCAGACGACGCTGGTGGAGGCCGGCAGGCTGCCGACGTTCCAGGTCCACGGCGGCAGGTTCATGCCGCCGCAGTCGTCGCTGACGTAGGTGGTGCACGCGTCGAGCGGATCGGTCACCACCACGCCGCTGGCGTCGTCCGGCCCGTTGTTGGTCACCGTGATCGTCCACGTGATCTGGTCGCCGTTGGCGCTGCCGCTCTTGCTCACCGAGAGGTCGGTGTCGGGCAGCACGCAGGTGGCAGTCTCGAGGTTGAGCGTCCAGGTGGCGAGGCTGCCGCCGTCGAGGTTGGCCTGGTCGGAGATCGTCATCACCCAGTTGCCGTTCGGGTCTTCGCCGATGAACGCGGCGAAGTTCTCCTCGGGGGCCAGCGGCGTGGCGGTCACCAGGTTGACGTAGGCGTGGTCGCTGGCGAGCCCGTTGTTGGTGATGTACGGCGGCACGCCGCCGGGATTGGCGTCGTCGTCCCAGGCGGTGCCGTTGTAGACGTTGTCGTTCGAGCCGCCGTTGTTCGACGACAGGGTGACGGTGGTGCCCGCCGGTGAGGTCAGCGCGATCTGGAGGTCGGAGTTCCAGGTGTGGGTGATCGTGGTGTCGACGTCGACGTCGCTCAGGAACGTGTCGGCGCCGCTGACGTTGAGCGTCGAGGTGATCGTCGGCGTGCCGGTGGGCGAGATCGCGATCGGCGTGTCGGTGCTCGGGAACGCGCTCGAGACGACGATCGGCGGCACCGGGATCGTCACCAACGTCAGCGTCCAAGTGGCGAGGCTACCGCCGTCGAGGTTGGCCTGGTCGGAGATGGTCATCACCCAGTTGCCGTTGGGATCCTCGCCGATGAACGCGCCGAGCGCCTCCTCGAGCGCGAGCGGCGTGGCGGTCACCAGGTTGACGTAGGCGTGGTCGGTGGCCAGGCCGTTGTTGGTGATGTACGGCGGCACGCCGCCGGGATTGGCGTCGTCGTCCCACGCGGTGCCGTTGTAGACGTTGTCGTTCGAGCCGGCGTTGTTGGAGGTCAGGGTGACGGTCGTGCCCGCCGGCGAGGTCAGCGCGATCTGGAGGTCGGAGTTCCAGGTGTGGGTGATCGTGGTG
>CAZNIX010000280.1:0-810 GCA_964573125.1 uncultured Thermoanaerobaculia bacterium | reverse complement strand
ACGGCGAGCGTCGAGGTGATCGTCGGCGTGCCGGTGGGGGAGATCGCGATCGGCGTGTCGGTGCTGTTGAACGGGGTGGTCGTCGGCGTGCAGCCGACCGGGACCGGCGGGCCGCCGCCGAGCGGCTGCTGGCCGCCGCCGGCGCCGCCCGTCCTCGCCGCCAGCCGCGGCGCCGGGTGCACGCCGCCGGTCGCCGTGCGCAGCGCGTCGTAGCGCGCCTGGAGCTCGGCGAGCTGCGGCCCCGCGGACGGGTTGCCGCGCAGGCTCTGCATCTGGTTGAAGACGGCGGTCATCTCGTCGACCATCGCCTGCTTGGACTGGGCGGCCGCCGGACCCGCGACGGCAGCGATCGCCGCGGCGAGCGCGATGACGGTGAAGGTTCTCCCGAGTCTCATCTTCGTCCTCCCTCGTTCCCTGGTCAGATCCGTGAAACGCTCACCGCGCTCCCTCGGGGTCCCCCGGTGGGCGGCGAACCGGCGCGATGCCCTCGTCCGTTCCTAAAGCTCATGAGAACAACTTCATAAGTCTAGCGCGATCCGGCGTCGGGATCAACCACCGTTCGGCAGCCGCGCCGGCTCGCCCCGCCGGTAGCGCTCGAGATCGGCGGCCAGGCGGGTCTCGAGGTCGCGGCGCCCGGCCGCCCGCGCCGCCGCCAGCGCCGCCTCCTGCTCGCGCACCGCGAGGTCGAAGCGGCCGACTTCGGCGAGCGCCATCGCCAGCAGCTCGGCGTGGCCGAGGCTGTGGTCGGCCGCGACCAGGCGCTGCGCCAGCTCGACGGCGCGCGGGCCGTCGCGCAGCTCGGCGCGCAGC
>CAZNIX010000279.1:0-6678 GCA_964573125.1 uncultured Thermoanaerobaculia bacterium | reverse complement strand
CGGCCGCGCCGGGCCGCGACGCCGCGCACCCGCGAAGGGTCGAAGCGGTGGAACGCGAGCGCCGCGAGGAGCAGCACCGGGAGCGCGGGGAGGAACGCGGCCAGGCGGGCGAGCAGCCACTCGCCGCTCGCCGCGAGCCCCGGGTAGACCAGCGGCTCGATGCCCGGGTCGAACGTGGTGGCGCCGAACGAGAACGAGTCGCTCCCGGTCGAAAGCCGCATCTGCTGCACGACGAACCCCAGGCCGCTGACGTCGAGCACGGCGGCCGGCCCGGGCCCCGCGCGCGGCGGCGAGGCGGTCCCCTCGAGCGCCGCCGTGAGGCCGACGAGGGTCATCCAGCCGACGAAGAAGAGCACGTCGCCGAGCTTGCCCGAGAGCCACGGCACCGACTCGAAGAGCACCGCCACCGCCGCGACGAAGACCAGCATCGGCGGCAGCAGCAGGAGGTAGGGGGCGGCAAACGACCAGGGCGCGAGCGGCGCCTCGCCGCGCACGAGCTGCATCGCCATCGCGCAGGCCATGAACCCGGCGCCGAGGGTGGCGAGGAACGCGACGTGGCCCGCGACCTTGGCGAGCAGGTACTCGAGGTTGCCGACCGGGGTCGAGGCGATCACGTAGCCGCAGCGCGTACGCAGGTCGCGGGCGAGCGAGTGGCTGACCAGGTAGTAGCCGAAGAGGCCGAGGAGGACCGAGCAGAGGACGGCCGTCGCGAGGCCGAGGGCGGCGGAGTCGTAGAGCACCCGCCGCTCGTCGATGACGAACACCGCCCGTCCGCTCGCCGGGTCGGGCACCCAGAGGTAGGGGAGAGCGGAGAGCAGGAGGAACACCACCAGGGTCGAGGTCTGGCGCAGCCGCAGGCGGAGGTCGGTGGCGACCACCGCCCCGAAGCGGAACGCGGCGCCGCGGCTCACCGGCGGTTCCCGGCGGGCGCGGCGGGCTTTGCGTCCGCGGCCATGAAGTGGAGGAACGCGTCCTCGAGGCTGGGCTCGACCGGGCGGGCGTCCGCGGTCGGCGGCGCCGGCGCGACCACGCGCACGCGCACCCCGCCGGCCTCGCGCGCCACCCGCGAGATCCGGCCCGCGGCGCGCCGCGCCTCGTACTCCTCGCTCGTCAGCGTCGCCTCCCAGACGCTCCCGCGCGCCGCCTGGAGCAGCGCCTCGGGCGTATCGTGCGCGATCAGCCGGCCTTCGCGCAGGATCGCCACCCGGGTCGCCAGCGGCTCGATGTCGGAGACGATGTGGGTCGAGAGGATGACCAGCTTGCCGCGGCCGAGGTCGCCGAGCAGGTGGCGGAAGCGGAGCCGCTCCTCGGGATCGAGCCCGGCGGTCGGCTCGTCGACGATGATCAGGTCGGGGTCGTTGATCAGCGCCTGGGCGATGCCCAGCCGCTGGCGCATGCCGCCGGAGAAGCCGCCCACGCGCCGCCGCGCGACGGTGTGAAGGTTGACCCGCTCGAGCAGCTCGTGGACGCGAGCGCGCGAGCGGACGCCCTTGAGCGCGGCGAAGTAGACGAGCATCTCCTCCGCGGTGAGGGTCTCGTAGACGCCGAAGTCCTGGGGCAGGTAGCCGAGGCGCCGGCGCACGGCGTCGGGCTCGCGCACGGCGTCGTGGCCGGCGAAGGTGATCCGCCCCGCGGTCGGCCGCGTCACCGTCGCCACCATCTGCAAGAGCGTCGTCTTGCCGGCGCCGTTGGGGCCGAGCAGCCCGAGAACGCCGGCCTCGGCGGCGAGCGACAGCTCGCGGACGGCGACCGTGCCGTCGCGCCAGCGCTTGGTCACGGATTCGAGCGTGAGCATGTCGATCCCCCTCGTCGCGACCCGCCTTCCGGGCATGCGGGGCGCAGCCACGGCGCGGCCCGGTCGGACGATATCGCCCGCGGGCCGCGTCTCGACGAGGGATCGGCGGACAGCCCCCGGCGCCCCTGGCCGGCCCCGCTTACCCGTGCCCCTGCGTGACCTTGAACGTGTTCGGCGCGGTCAGCGTCGCGGGCACGTCCTCGGGCCGCTTGCGCTCGGTGATCAGCTCGACGACGTGCTCGGCCGACATCATCGCGCCCTCCTGCCAGCCGGGGAGCGTCGAGGCCTGGTCGCCGACGATGTAGAAGCGGCCGTCGGGGAGCAGCAGGCGCCGGTAGTCGACGTCGTCGTGCTGCTCGTTGCCCCACGCCGGCCAGGCGCCCTCCTGGTAGGGGACGTTCTGCCAGGCGACCGAGAGCCCCAGCTCGGTGGGGACGATCGAGTCGTCGAGGAACTCGGGGTGGAGCCGGGCGCCGCCCTGCTTGGCGATCCGCAGGCGCTCCTGGAGGCCGAGCTTGCCGAACTCCGTGGCGTGGTTGGGATCGCCCGCGCAGGCGCCGTCGTGGATGTAGGCGCCGGTCAACGTCCCCTTCTGGCCGAAGTAGCCGGTCGACGGGTACCAGATCTGCTCGATGATGTCGTCGGTCCAGGAGATGCCGCCGTAGATCTGGTAGCGGTTGCCCTCCCAGAAGCGGGTGTTGCACTGCCAGCCGACCTTGCACGAAGACGCGAACTCGGTGCGGTGGATCGCCAGCTTGAAGTCGGGCGAGAAGTTGTTGTCGATCTTCTCGAGCACCGGGCACGGGATGTTGCTCACGCAGTAGTCGGCGGTCTCGGCGACGCGCTCGGACCCCTTCATGTACTCGACGGTGACGCCGCCGGCGCCGGTCGTGATCTTGACCACCGGCGCCTCGTAAGTGATCAGCGCCCCGACCTGGCTGAGGAAGCCCTGGACGATCATGTCCATGCCGCCGACCGGCTCGAACAGCGTCGGCTGCCACTCGAACTCGACCGGGTCGTAGAAGCTGTCGAGCCAGAACTCGGACTTGAGCAGCGCGTCGAGCGGCGTGCGCGTCGGGATCTCGCAGTTGAAAAAGACGTTCGGCGTCGGCTGCTGTGCCGGATCGGGACCGCAGCCGACCCGGGTCGAGCCCTGGTAGGCGTAGTCGGGCGGCGCGCCGCACTGCTTGCTCCTGGCGCCGAGCGGACCGAAGCTCTGGAGCAGGCTCAGGAGGCGCTCGCGGTCCTCCTCGTCCAGCTCGGCGTCGAGCGCGCCCTGGTTGACCGCCTTGGCGAGCAGCTCCGCGACGTAGCCCCTGGTGTCGTTCTGGACCCGGCGGTAGACCACCGCCTGCCGATCGAACGCGGCGGTGGTCTGGAACAGGTTCCCGGTCGTGTTCATGACGTAAGGCTCGAGCTGGACGTTCAGCTCCTGGCAGTAGCCGAGCACCCTCCGGTGGTGGTAGGGGAGCCGGCCGGGGCCGAGGTTGAGGTAGAGCCCGCTGTCGAACCGGCACTCCTGGAGGGTCTTGCCGTGCTCGGGCGAGTCCTCGAGGACCGTGCCGCCGCGGCGCGCGCTGTGGTTGCGGCCGCCGGCGCGCGCGGTCGCCTCGAGGATCCGGCAGCGGTAGCCGGCGCGCGACAGGTTGTAGGCGGTGGTCAACCCGCCGATCCCGGCGCCGAGGATCACGACCGACTTGCCGGCCCCGTGCCCGGGCGGCATCCGGGGCGGTCCCGCCCACGCCGGCGGCACGTTGACCAGCCCCATCGCGACCATCGTCTCGTAGAGCGCGCTCGCCCCCCCGACCTGGCCGACCCGGGTCAGAAACCGACGCCGCGTCCAGCCGCCGTGCCACTTCTCGGTTTTGTCGCTCTTGCCGCTCTCGTCGCTCATGGCCTCATCCCTCCTCGATTAGATGTCCGGCCCGGAGGCCGGGCTTCCAGGACGAACCCGGAGACTGATGCACAGGCGAAGGCTTACACCGAAGGAAGTGCCGGTGGCGCGGAGAGCGTGACTCCGGGAGAGGGCGCCCGACACCCGCCCGGCCGGACGAACTCGAGATCGCGGACGCGGCGGCGACCAAGGCCGCGGCCGAGCGCCGGCGATCCTGCCGGCGTCGGCCTCGCGACGACCCACTCGCCGTGCGGGCCGGAACCGCCCGCGAAACCGCCGCGGGCGGCCCTCGGACCCGCCGGCCGTCCGCCCCCTCAGCGCTCGATCGGCACCCCGATCAGGTTGCCGTACTCGGTCCAGCTCCCGTCGTAGTTGCGCACGTCGGGCAGGCCGAGCAGGTACTTGAGCACGAACCAGGTGTGGCTCGAGCGCTCGCCGATGCGGCAGTAGGCGATCGTCGGGCGGTCGGGGTCGACCTTGGCGCCGTCGAAGTAGATCGCCCGCAGCTCGGCGGCCGGCTTGAAGGTGGCGTCGGGCGCGACCGCCGTCGACCACGGGACGTTGGCCGCGCCCGGGATGTGGCCGGCGCGCTGGGCGGTCTCGGGCAGGCCCGGCGGGGCGATGATCTTGCCGGTGAACTCGTCGACGCTGCGCACGTCGACCAGGTTGTGGTCGTCGTTCTCGAGCACGGCGAAGACGTCGGCGAGCCGGGCGCGCAGCTCCGCGTGCTCGCCGCCCGCCCGGTAGGTCGTCGGCGTCACCGGCGTCGGCTCGGCGGTCAGCTCCTTGCCCTCCTCGTTGAGCCACTTGACGCGGCCGCCGTCCATCAGCCGCACGTCGGGGTGGCCGTAGATCTTGAACAGCCAGAAGCCGTAGGCGGCGAACCAGTTGTTGTTGTCGCCGTAGAGGACGACGGTGTCGGCGGGGGAGATCCCGGACGCGCCGGCGAGCCGCTCGAACTCGGCCCTGCTCAGGATGTCGCGGCGCACCTGGTTCTGGAGCTGGGTCTGCCAGTTCCAGCCCACCGCGCCGGGGATATGGCCGGCGGCGTAGGCCTGGGTGTCGACGTCGATCTCGACCACCTTGACCTCGGGGTCGCCGAGGTGCTCCTTCACCCAGTCGGTCGAGACCAGGACTTCCGGATGTGCATAGCCGTCGCTGCTCATCGCTTGCCTCCTGTGCCCGGCTCCACGCCCTCGGCGAGGGCGGGGAGATGGCGGACGAAGTTGGACGTGTACTTGAAGACGCTGTCGGGGAAGATCATCACTCCGCAGCCCGCGCGGTCGCGCTCGACGATCCGGCGCGCCCCCTCGTAGATCAGCCCCGCGCTCGGGCCGGCGAGGAGGCCCTCGTTGCGCGCCAGCTCGAGGGCGCGCTCGTAGGCCAACTCGTAGTCGATCTCGAGGATCTCGTCGATCAGCTCCGGGTCGAAGAGCTTCGACACCCCGAGCTGGGCGACGTTGCGCAGGCCCGGCACGTCGTGCCCCTCGGTCGGCTGGACGGCGATCAGCTTCACCCCGGGTTTGCGCTCCCGGAAGAAGCGGCCGAGGCCCGTGACCGTGCCGCAGGTGCCGAGCGAGAGGAAGACGTGGGTGACCTCGCCGCCGGTCTGGCGCCAGATCTCGGGGCCGGTGGTCGCGACGTGGGCCTCGACGTTGGCCTCGTTCTCGTACTGGTTGGGCATCGCCCAGCGGTCGGCCTGGGCCTTGGCGTAGGTCTTGGCCAGGTTGATCGAGCCGTCGCCCATCCCCGGCGACGGGCACAGCTCGTCGGAGACCACCTCCAGCTCGGCGCCGGCGACGCGGAGCAGGAGCTTCTTCTCGAGCGGCACCTTGTTGGGGACGACCGCGAGCATGCGGTGGCCGCGGACGCTCGCGAGCGCGGCGAGACTGATGCCGGTGTTGCCCGAGGTCGGCTCGACCACGCCGCGGCCGTTGTCGAGCCGCCCCTCCGCCTCGAGCTGGCGGAGCAGGAACCAGGCGGCACGGTCCTTGACCGAGCCGAACGGGTTCATCCACTCGAGCTTGGCCCACAGCGAAAAGCTCTCCGGGCACGGATTGAGCCGCCGCACCCGCACCAGCGGCGAGGGGTTCTCCTCGCTCGGGAGCAGCTCGACGACGCTGTCGTAGACGCGGGCGCGATGGTCCATGGTCGCTCCTCGGAGTCGTCACCAGCCCGGCCGAGACCGGCCGCCGGCGCGACGGGAGCGGGACTGCGCGAGGGTCGGGGAAAAACGAAAAGACCCGCTCCGGCGGGCGCCGGTGCGGGTCCTCGGGAGGGCTTCGGTCGAGTTCGGCGGCGCTAGCCCGCGTCCCCCATGCCCCGCACGGCGGCCTGGGCACTGCGGCCGGTACAGGCGCAGACCTCGGAGCCGCAGCGAGTGCGGGAGGGGAGGGCGGCGGGGATCGCGACGCCGGTCATCACGGTCGATTGATAGGACATCGTGGGGGTGGCTGTCAAGTTGGCCACCTTTGCCGCGTCGGGCGCCGACCGCAGGCGGCGCCGGCGCCGCAGCCCGCGGAAGCGCAGCAGCCCGGCGTCATCTCGGGCGCGCCGCCGGCCACGTTTTTCATGAATTGCGGAAGCGAGCCGCTGGCTCTGGACGCATTGACGGGCGGCGTAACAATAGCTATCCTCCAGACCCTCTTCTCCTGAATCGATTCCGATTCAGGCCGGGCTTTGACGCCCGCTCCTCACACCGAAAGGAAACCTGCCATGCGGACTCACCGTCGGTTCGTGTACGCGTTGCTGGCCGTTTCGCTCGCGACTCCGGCTGCCGTCGAGGCGCAGGCCTCCCGCACCTGGGTGTCCGGCGTCGGCGACGACGCCAACCCGTGCAGCCGCACCGCGCCGTGCAAGACCTTCGCCGGCGCGATCTCGAAGACCGCCGCCGGCGGCGAGATCAGCGTCCTCGACCCGGGCGGCTTCGGCGCCGTGACCATCACCAAGTCGATCTCGATCATCGCCGAGGACAGCGGCGAGGGCGGTC
>CAZNIX010000278.1:5856-6679 GCA_964573125.1 uncultured Thermoanaerobaculia bacterium | reverse complement strand
CTCGGCGGCCGGCCGGCGCAGCCCGGCGAGGAAGCGGGTGGAGGGGGCGACCGGTTCGGCGTCGAGGGCGTAGCGCGCGGCGTCGAGACGGAAGGCGTCGGCGCGGCCGTCGCCCGCGTGCGCCGCCGCCGCTGCGAGCGCCGCATGGACGCGTTCGACCGGCGAGCTCTGGAAGCGCTCCTCGCCGCCGCCGTCGAACGTCGCGCCGCCGTCGAGCGTCGGGCCGCCGGGTGGCCAGGCCTCGCCGGCGGCGGCGTAGACGGCGCGGCTGGCGACGAAGCTTTCCTCCACCCACGCCGCGGCGAGCGCCGCGTAGCCGCCGTCCTCGTTCCGCCGCGGCGCGCCACCGGGGCGCGGCAGCAGCACCGACGGCGTCTCGGGTCGCACCAGGCGCAGGAAGAAGTACCCCATGCCGGCCTCGCCGACCATCAGGCTCGGGTCGTCGGCGGCGTCGACCGAGCCGCACGGCCAGGGACGGCCGGCCAGCTCGTAGGTCTCGCGACCCCACAGGGCGCAGCGCCGCGCCGGCTCGGCGAGCGCCGGCTCGGCGAAGACGCGCGCCGCCTCCAACAGCAGCTCGGCGTTGCCGGCGGTGCCGTGGCAGAGGCAGAAGTTGCCGCTCGGCGGCACCCCGAGGGTGCGCCGGGTGGCGGCGAGCGCCGCCTCCGCCTCGCGGCGGTAGATCGCCTCGCCGGTCAGCTCGAACGCGCGCACGCGGGCCAGCCCGACGCCCGGGGCGCCGTGGCACCAGGCGCTCATGGTGGCGGGCTCGAAGGGGGGGATCTCGCCGGCGGCGTCGGCGGCCCCCCCCCCCCCCCCCCCC
>CAZNIX010000278.1:0-5846 GCA_964573125.1 uncultured Thermoanaerobaculia bacterium | reverse complement strand
CGCTCGCGGGCGGGGCGGGTGGCGCGCGCCGCCGCGCCGCCGCCGGCGTGGTAGACGCGGCTCAGCTCGCGATGGCGCAGGTCGGGCCAGTTCGAGCGCTCGGCGGAGAACGCCCGCCGTTCGTAGAGGAAGCCCATCTCGGCGGCGAAGCGGAAGCGGCCGTCGCCGGTCGCCGCGGCGAGCTCGAGCAGGGCGAGGGCGACGCCGGAGGCGCCGTGCGCGTAGCCGCACAGATGGCGTCCGGCGCTCGGGCCGACGGTGCTCCACGACCAGCCGCCCGGTTGCCGGCAGGCGGTGGCGAGCAGGCGTTCGCCGAGCCGCGTCGCCATCTCCCGCCAATCGCCGCGGCCGAGGTCGGCGGCGAGCTGGAGCATGACCGGGACGGCGCCGGCGGCGCCGGCGATGACGTCGATGCCGGACTCGCTCCCCTCGCGGCCGGCGAGCGGCGCGAGCAGCCGTTCCCCTCGGCCCAGGAGGTCGTCGCGCTCGAAGAGGGCGGCGAGGCGCGCCGCCACCCAGGCGCTGCCGAGACGGCCGCCGTGCAGCGAGTAGCTCACCGGCTGTTCTTCCGCCCAGGCGAGCGAGTGGGCGAGACCGCCGAGGGCGGCGCGCGCCAGCTCGCCGTCGCCGGTCGCCCGGTGCGCCTCGGCGAGAAAGAGGGCGATGCCGGCGGTGCCCTGGTAGAGACCGCCGCCGGCCGCCTCGCGGCGTCCGCGGCCGGTCTCCGGCACCAGCGCCTGGATCTCCCAGGTGCAGCGGTCGCCGTCCCACAGCGCCGCGGCGGCGACGCGGCGGGCGATGCGGTGCGCGGTGTCGAGGAACGGGTCGCTGCGCTTCACGGCTGGCCTCCGATCGCTCGCTCGGCCGCGGTCGCGCGCGGCGGCGCGCCGGGAGCGGAGCGGCCGCCGAGGGCGCCGGCGACGAGGCTCGCCAGGTAGCACTCCTCGCCCATCGTCACCCCCAGGCGGTTGTTGGTCATGTGCAGGTGACTGGGGAAGATCGAGGTGACGCCGTCGCGCCAGCGGCGGTAGGGGCCGCCGCGATGGACCAGCCGGCCCCGGCGGTGGAGCTCGGCGAGGCGGTCGCGCGCCGCGGCGAGGCAGGCGCGGTAGGCGGCGACCGCCGGCGGCAGGTCGGCGCTGTCGTCGAGCAGCCCCCAGACCCGCTCGACCATGCCGGCGAGCGCCGGCGCCTGGCGCTCGAAGCCGCGCTCGAAGGCGCCGCGCAGCCCCTCGCGCGACGCCGCGTCCGGCATCTGCTGGCGCAGGTAGGCCTCGCCGTACTGGCGGCTGATGCGCGCCGCCTCGGCGCGGGAACCGGCGAAGACGTGGCAGCCGACCAGCATGGCGAGCAGGGCGCGGCCGAGGCGGGCGTCGCGGTCGCCCGGCGGCAGATCGGCGAGCAGCTCGAGGACCAGCCGGCTGGAGGCGTCGAACACCTCCTCGGCGACCGCCACCGCCTGCCGTCCGCCGTAGCGCAGCATCTCCGGCTCGTAGGGCACCCACGAGGCGCCGCCGGCGAGCGCCTCGGCCGCCTCCTCGAGGCGCGGCCGCACCTCGCCGGTGAGCGCCGCCGCCGGGCCGTGGAGCCGGAAGCGAACGTGCGCCCCGCCGGCGGTGTAGCGCAGGAAGAAGAAGCGGTCGATCCAGGCGCGCTCGAGGGCGCGGCGGGCGAACGGCGCCACCAGGTCGAGCAGCAGGCGGTCGCCGCCCTCCGCCCACAGCGTTCCGGCGACCGGCAGGTGGACGCTCAGCCAGCGGTGCGCGGTGGGCGTCATGGTGCGAGCCCGCCCGGGAAGTCGACCTGCAGGACCAGCTCGGTGGCGTAGCGGCGGCCGCCGTGGCGCGGGAGCTGGTCGTGCGCCGGCAGCCGTTCGTAGAGGCGCACCGCGTAGCGGTCGAGGTTCTCGGTGGCGCGGGAGAAGAGGTCGACCAGCAGCGGGTTGGCGAAATCGACGTACTGCGGCTTGTGCAGGTCGCCACGGACGCCGCCGCCCGCCGCCCCGGGCAGCGCCTGGACGCTCATGAACACCTCGCGCGGCAGACCGTGGCGGCGCCGCCAGCGGTCGACGCGCAGGAAGTGGTCGGCCTCGCTCTCGCCGCCGCGGTGCCGCGGGAAGAGCCGCCGCGGGACGGTCCAGCGCCGGCGGCCGAGGACCAGCCAGCCGTCGTAGACGAGGCGCGGGCGGTAGAGGACCCGCGGCTCGTCGCCGCCGGCGAGCGCCGCGCCAGCGGCGTCGAACGCCGGCGTCTCGGGCGCCGGCAGGTAGTAGTTGGCGGCCGGCGCGAAACCGGACAGCAGTTGGTAGAGCGGCGGCCGCAGCAACGGGTTCTGGAAGCCGAGGTCGAGGGGGACGACCCGCTCGCCGCTCGGCCGGTGGCGCAGCAGCAGCGCGCAGGGATCGCCGGCCACCGACTCGACCGCGAGGTCGGTGACCCGCAGCGCACCGCCGGGCGTGCGCTCCTCGACCGTCGGGTAGCTCACCTCCCAGGCGACCAGCGGCGGATGCAGGTTGCCGTTGAAGTCGCCGTCGGAGGCGATCTCGGCCAGCCGCGCGCCCGACAGCCGGTCGTTGTTGCGCCGCAGGTCGCGCTCGACCTCGGCCGGCAGCGCCGCCAGGAAGCGCGAGTAGTACTTGCCGAAGCCGCGCAGGAGCGAGCTGACCAGCAGCGCCGTGCCGCCGCCCGGGCCGGCGCCGGGCAGGAGCTGGGCGAAGACCGAGGTCGAGAAGCAGGGATCGGAGAGCGGCGGCGCGTCGGCGGCGGCGCGCTCGAGGTCGGCGCGGCTCAGCTCGATCGCCTCGGCGTCGGGGTGGTCCCGCCACCGCTCGGCGTAGCGCGCGGTCAGGCGGTCGTTGCCCGCCTTCATCGCTTCGACCGGCGCCAGCCCGAACGGGTTGAGGGCGTCGAAATCGAGCGCCGCCGGGCGACCGCCGTCCTCGTCCGGCCCCTCCTCGGTCTCCGCCTCCCCGCCGTCGCCGGCCGGCGCCGCGGCCGCTCGCCGCATCGCCTCACGCTCGCGCTCGAGATAGTCCTTGAAGTGCTCGCGGTAGTAGTCCTCGTAGAAGCGCAAGAGCGGCACGGCGCCGCCGCCGTAGCGGCCGTCGTAGAAGTGGCGCATCGAGACGTGCAGGTGGCGCGGCCAGGCGAGCCGCGCGGTCCAGCGCACGTAGTGGAGCAGCGAGGCGGCGGCGCCGGCCAGCTCGCCGCGGCGCAGGGTCAGGCGCGCCGCGGTGCCGGCGTCCTCGTAGAACGGCACCACCATCCGGGTCGTGGACCGGCGCGCCAGCTCCTCGTAGGCGTCCGCCATCGTCCGCCCGGCGTCGGCGATCAGCCGGCGGCGCTCGCCGGGCGGCGCGGCGGCGAAGCCGTCGCACAGGGCACGCATGCGGTCGAGGAAGCCGACCGCATGCGCCGCCGCGGTGCCGCCGATCGGCGCCAGCAGGCGGCGCAGCGGCCGGTCCCACTCCGCTTCCTGCGGCGGCACGCCGGTGCGCAGGCGCAGCAGGCCGAGGTCGAGCAGGCGGGCGGTGAACGCGGCCACGGCGCCGGCGTCGGCGTCGAGCCGGGGGTCGGCGACCAGGCGCGCCTCGAGGTCGCCGAGGGGCAGCGGCCCGGCGGCGAGCAGGGCGCGGTAGAGGTCGATCACCGGGTTGGGGTCGAGACGGCGGAACGCCTCGCGCTCGCCGTCGGCGGCGAGGAAGCGCCAGCGGCCGCCGTCGTCGTGCAGCGTCGAGTTCAGCTCGACGTCGAGCCGGCGGCGGACCGCGTCGTCGGCGAGCACCGCGCCGAGCACGACGCCGCACAGCCGCTTGTTGAGCCGCACCAGCGAGCGCTTGCGCCGCGGGTCGCGGTCGAACTCGGCGACCGCGGGGCGGCCGGCGTCCGCGCCGCCATCGACCAGACGACCCGGGGCGAGGGCGGTGAAGGAGCCGAACGGCGTCGTCTTCATCGCCATCCGCGACAGGTAGCGCAACAACCCGCGCTCGATCTGCCGCTCCTTGGCCGTGAGCTCGCCGGCCGGGGTGTCGAGGTAGCGTTCGAGACCGCTGCTCAGCGTCCGGCTCGAGAGCTGCAGGCCCTTGCGCAGGTCGGCGTCGCCGACCCAATCCCGGAAGCGCCGGCGCGTTGTCGCCAAGTCGGCCGCATAGAGCTCCGGCAGCTCGGCGAGGAGACCGGCGTGACGCTCGGCGGCGCCGGCGTAGCGGTCGAGGGCGGCGACCGCGGCGGGCGGCAACGCCCGCCGCGCCGCCTCGAGCTGCCGCGGCTCGGGCCGCCGCAGGTTGTGGACGTCGCGGCGCAAGGCGAGCAGCCCGCTCCGGCGCGCGCGGTCCTCGCAACCGCCGACCGCCGCGAAGAGGGCCTCGCCGAGGTCGGCGCCGGCGCGCTCCATCGTCGCCTCGGCGGCCGCGACGAGATCGAGGGCGGCGGCGGTGGCGGCGGCCCGCAGCTCGTCCATCGCCGCCCCCGGCAGGCCGGCGACGCGGCAGACGAAGTGGTGGAAGAGGTAGGCGGCGGTCTCCGGCGCGGGGCCGGTCTCGGTACAGCCAGCGGCCGCCGACTCGTCGGCGGCGGACACGGTCAGGGTGGCGGCGGACTGCGCGTTCAAGAAGCCTCCAGGCCGGTGCGTCGTTGCGCTCCCCTCCCCAGGGCAATCCGCGTACCAACCCCACGAGAACGGGTCGGCCGATCGTCTAACTGTTTCTTTTCAGATAGTTGCGTCTTCTACGAGGCGGAACTTGCAGCCTCTCGCGTTGCGCAGAGTTGTGGCGGCGCCGCGCAGAGACTGGGCGGCTTACTCGTCGAGCCCCAACCGCTTCAGCTTGTAGGCGAGGCCGTTTCGCGACAGGCCGAGCAGCTCGGCCGCCCGCGTGCGGTTGCCGCCGGCGCGGCGGAGCGCCTCGCCGATCAGCCGCCGCTCGAGCGGCTCGACGTGGTCTTCGAGCCGCAGCGAGCCGGGTGGCGGCGGTTCGGCGGGCGCGCCGGCGGCGCCGCCGGCGACGACGTGGGCGGAGAGCAGCGTCGAGTCGATGACGCCGCCCGGGGCGGCGAGGTGGACCAGCCGGTGCACTTCGTGTTGCAGCTCGCGCACGTTGCCCGGCCACGGGTAGGCGGCGAGCCGCTCGAGCGCGCTCCAGGTGACGCCGCGCACCGACTTGCCGGCTTCGCGGGCGGCCACCTGGACGAAACGCTCGACCAGCGCCGGCACGTCCGCGCGCCGCGCGCGCAGCGGCGGCACCTCGAGCACGCAGCCGGCGAGCCGGTAGTAGAGGTCGGCGCGGAAACGCCCGCCGGCGGCCAGCCGCCGCAGGTCGGCGTTGGTGGCGGCGATCAGGCGCACGTCGACGCGCACCGCCGGGCGGCCGACCGGCTGCACCTCCTTGGCCTCGAGCGCGCGCAGGAGCTTCGCCTGCAGCGGCGCCGGCATCTCGCCGATCTCGTCGAGCAAGAGCGTGCCGCCGTCGGCCTCGCGGAAACGCCCGTCGCGCGCCTCGACCCCGGTCGCCACGCCGCGCCCGATGCCGAACATCTCCGCTTCGAGCAGCTCGGCGGGGATGGCGGCGCAGTTGACGGCGACGAACGGGCCGTCGCCGCGCCGCGACGAGCGGTGCAGGGCGCGCGCGATCGGCTCCTTGCCGACGCCGGTCTCGCCGCGCACCAGCACCGGCAGGTCGGAGGCGGCGACCGCCCGCATCTCGCGGTAGAGCTGCTGAGCCACCGGCGACGCGCCGACGACGAAGCCGTCCGGGAAGCGCAGCTCGCCGCGCGCCGAGGCCGGCGCCTCCGGCGCGGCCGGCGCCGGCGGGCGTTCGACGTGGGCGGCGAGCAGGCGCAGCGCGACGCCGA
>CAZNIX010000277.1:0-6697 GCA_964573125.1 uncultured Thermoanaerobaculia bacterium | reverse complement strand
TGGTCAGGACCTGGACGACGCTGGGGCGGACCCGGGTCGCCAGCTCCGTGAGCGTGGCGGAGAGCCGGACCGCGTCTCCGACGGGCGGCCCCTTGGCCGCGGGTTGCCCCGCGGCGGATCCGCACCCGGCCGCTCCCCCTGTGGGTCGACGGGCTCCCCTTCGAGGACCCCGCCGGTCTGCGCGAGCGGCTGGCGGCGGCCGTCGAGGAGTGGACCGCGGGCTACCGGGGGTACATCGAGCGCCATCGGCGCCTGCTGCCGCCCAACGTGGCTCCGTTCGATCCCCGCCCGCGGGTGGTCCTCGTCCCGGGCCTCGGCGCCCTGTGCGCCGGCACAGGGTGCCGGGAGGCGGAGATCGCGCGCGACATCACCGCCCAGACCCTTGCGGTCAAGCGCCACTTCGCGGCGGCCGGCGTCGCCTACCGGGGCCTCTCCGACGAGCACCTCTTCGCGATGGAGTACCGGCCGCTCCAGCTCGCGAAGCTCCGGCGCGGCGAGGCGGCTCCCCTGGCCGGCACGGTCGCCCTGGTCACCGGCGCCGCCGGCGCGATCGGAGCCGGTGTCTCCGAGGTCCTCGCCGAGGCCGGCGCCGCGGTCGCCCTCACTGACCTCCCGGGCGCGGCCCTCGACGACCTCGACCGTGAGCTGCGCGCCCGCTTCCCGGGCCGCATCCTGGCCGCTCCCCTCGACGTCACCGACCCCGACTCGGTGGCCGCCGGCTTTGCCGCCGTCGCCCGCGCCTGGGGGGGCGTCGACCTGGTCGTGGTCAACGCCGGCCTCGCCCACGTCGCGACCCTCGAGGAGATGGACGCCGAGGCCTTCCGCCGCCTCGAGCGGGTCAACGTCGAGGGGACGCTCTTGGTGCTCCGCGAGGCGGCTCGCCTCCTCCGCCGGCAGGGCACCGGCGGCGACGTCGTGCTGGTCTCGACCAAGAACGTCTTCGCCCCCGGCGCCTCCTTCGGCGCCTACAGCGCGACCAAGGCCGCCGCCCACCAGCTCGCCCGTATCGCGAGCCTCGAGCTGGCGCCCCTCGACGTGCGCGTGAACATGGTCGCCCCCGACGCCGTCTTCGGCCACGGCGACCGGCGCTCGGGCCTCTGGGCCGCGGTCGGCCCCGACCGCATGCGCGCCCGCGGCCTCGACGAAGCGGGCCTCGAGGCCTACTACCGCGACCGCAACCTGCTCAAGGCCCGCGTCACCGCCCGCCACGTCGGCCGCGCCGTCCTCTTCTTCGCCACCCGCGAGACCCCCACCACCGGCGCCACCCTTCCGGTGGATGGCGGCCTCCCGGACGCCACGCCGCGGTAGCGGCAGGTCGCGAACCGCGTCGGCGACCAACACTGCGCCTCTGGGTCCGGATCTCGCGCTGGCCGCTACTCATCCGGATCCTCCACGATCTCCCAGTGCCCACCCTTGTCAGGGCCGACCCGACGAACCCTACCCTCGGCCTTCAGCTTGCCGAGCTGCCATTCGACGCCCTTGGCGATGATCCCGATCCGCTCGGCCAGCTCCGCGGTCGGATCGTGGGAAGCTCGGCGATCAGCGCGAGAATCTTGTCCCTGGTCTTCTCCCTAGGTTTCTCCCTAGGTCTTTCCCTGGGTTCTCTCTAGCTCCACCTGTACTTGCCCGAGGGCTCGGCATCTCCCCTGACGCGGCGGTGTCCAAGTAGGCCACCGAACACGGAAACTCGAACCAGAAACCCGCCCATCCACACGAATCTCCGGCTCGGGCGTCCCGGCTTGCCGGCACGTCATGCCGCCGCGCAGCTCGTCGCACGACTGCCAGAGCGAGCTGTAGAGCTGGGATTCCTTCAGGGCCATCTACGCGCCTTGCCGTCGCTCGGGCGCCGGCGCGGCCGTCCAGTCCTCGACCGCGATACCGGGCAGCGATCGCATGTGCTGATCGCTGCTCACCAGCGTGAGCCCCTGGGCGACCGCGGTGGCGGCGATCGCGAGATCGAAGTCGGGCACCGGCCGGCCCGCCGCCCGCCGCTCCACCTTCATCGTTCCGAACGACTCGCCGCACCGGTCGTCGAACGGCACGGTTCGAAGCTCGCCGAGGAAGACCCGGAGCCGCTCCCGATTGGCCTCGGGGCGGCCGGATCGCTCGGCGCCGTAGTGGAGCTCCGCGACGGTCAGCGCGCTGACCGCGAGGCGATCCGGCCCGGCGGCGACCATCCGGCGGGTGACCTCCGGGTGGCCCTGGTTCAGGTAGTAGATGCAGGTGTTGGTGTCGAGCAGGAAGGTCACAGCAGCTCCGGCCGCTCGGCGTCGAGCCGCGACTCCTCGATGTCCCGGAGGATCTCCTCGGTGCTGCGGTCGTCCTCCCAGCTCCCCGCGAGAGCGAGGAAGTCGGCTGAGAAGCGCCGTGGAACGGCGTCGAGATGGTCTTCCACCAGCTCCTGGATCAGCCGGGCCGGCGTGACCTCCGCCGCTTCTGCCTCCTCCCGGAGCTTCTCTTCGAGGCGCTTCGGCACGTAGACGGACAGTTTCATCGCCATCTATCCTACACCCTGTCCTACCCCGAACCCCCCGCCATCGCCTGCCGGATCAGGTGCGTGAGCAGCCCCGACCCCGGGAGGTTCTGGCCGCCGTCGGCGACGAGCAGGGTGCCGGTGACGTAGGAGGCGAGCGGGGAGGCGAGGAAGACCGCGACCTGGCCGATCTCTTCGGCGGTGCCGAGGCGGCCGAGGGGGATCGAGGCCCGGAAGCGGCGATGGAAGCCCGCGTCGGCGGGGGCCAGGCGGCGCATCCCCTCGGTGCCCTCGATCGGGCCCGGGGCGACGCTGTTGACGCGGATGCCGAAGCGCCCCCACTCGAGCGCCAGGTTGCGCATGAGCTGGTCGATGCCCGCCTTCGCGGCGCCGACGTGGACCTGCGCGAAGTAGGGCGTGAACGACTGCCCGGCCGAGATGAAGACGATGTTGCCGCGGGTCTCCTCGAGCTGGGCGAAGGCGGCGCGGGCGGCGTTGAACGAGCCGAGGAGGTCGATGTCCACCACAGCCTTGAAGCCGTTCGCCGACAGCTCCTCGGCCGGGGCGACGAAGTTGCCCGCGGCGCCGCAGACGAGGGTGTGGACCGGCCCCAGTTCGGCCGCGGCGTGCGCGAGCGCTGATTCGAGCGCGGCGTAGTCGCGGACGTCCGCGACCGCGGTCGCGACCCGGGCGCCGAGCGCCTCGAGCTCTCCCCGCGCGCTCGCGAGCCGCTCGGCGGTGCGGCCGCAGATGCCGACGCCGGCGCCGAGCGCGGCGAACGAGCGCGCCACCCCGAGGTTGATGCCGCTGCCGCCGCCGGTGACGAAGACGGTTCTGCCGGCGAAGAGGTCCCTGGGCAGGTAGTCGGTGATCGCCACGGTCGTCGCCTCCTCGTCGCGTGGTCCCTCGAATCGTTGGCGCCGCGCCGCGCCGGCGACGGGCGGCCCATGCTACTCCGAGAGCGGCCCGCGCCCGGCGCGGCGGGGTCGCGTTCGCGCAGGACAGGGAGAGCTCGGAGATCTCGCCGCCGCGCGCGTGCCGCGCGTTCGGCTCCGGCGCGGCGGCCGCGATCCCACAGCGACCCTCGAATTGCTACAATGTGCCGCCGCCCCCGCGGCGACCACCCGACATGACCCGCGCCCCCTCCCGCCGCCTGAACGTCCTCGCCGTGGTCGGCGAGCGCTCGCTGTTCGGCCGCCTCGCCGGCCGGCTCAACCGCTCGGCGCTCGAGGTCAGCCTCAGTCACTCGGCCCAGAACGCGATGTTCTTCACCTCGGTGCTGCGCTTCGAGCTGATCTTCGTCGGCCACCCGCTCGCCGACGCCGATCTGGAGGATTTCCTCGCCGCGGTCCACCGGCCCGGCGCGCCGTGCGCGGACACGCCGGTGCTCGTGCTCGCCCGAAGCGGCGAGGTGGCGGCGCTCGGGCGCCGGCACGGCGGCGCGCTGGTCGAGGTCCTCGCGGCGGACCACCTCGCCGGCTCCGACCTCGAGGAGCGGGTCAACCGCCGGCTCGGGATCGGCGCGCTCGCCGCGAGCCGCGTCGCGGTCGAGCTGACCGCCGTCGTCGAGGCCGAAGGACGGCGCCGGCGGCTGCGCAGCCGCAACCTCTCGGAGTCGGGGATCCTGCTCCAGACCAAAAGAACGTTGCCGGTCGGCACCGCAGTGCAGCTCGATCTCGAGCTGCCCGGCGAGCACGCCCACCTGCGCTTGGCGGCCGAGGTCGTGCGCCACGCCCTGCCCGAGCAGGAGCGCATCCACGGCATGGGCCTGCGCTTCGTCGACCTGCGCGACGCCCAGCGCCTCGCTCTCCGCCGCTTCGTCCACGAGCGGCTGCGGGAGGGGTGAGGCGCCGGGCGCCGCCCGCCCGCTTCTACTCCTCCGCCGCGGGTGCCGCCGCCGGCGCCGGGACGTCGGCCGAGGTCATGTCGATCGTGACCATGAAGCCGTTGGTGCCGTTGGACTCGAACGCGTTCTCGCCCCGCCGGTAGGCGTTGACCTCGTTGGGCATCAGTACGAAGCCGTCGTTGCGCGGCACGCCCCAGTACTTGAGGTTGTGGATCACCACCGGGTCGTCGGTGTTGCGCAGTACGTTGTTGGTGAGCACGACCTCGCCCGCCTTGCCGCCGTCGAGCTTCCCGACCGCCCGCGTGCCGTCCGCCTGCCACTCGATGGCGGCGTCCTCGCCGATCCCGAACGACTTCCACTTGATCGGGAAGACCGACGGCAGGGCGGCGGCGATGCCGGCGCGCTGCTCCGGGGTCACCGCCGGGTCGAAGGTCACCACCGCCCAGTCGGCCTCGCCGTCGCCGAACTCGTTGCCGAGATCGCCGGCGATCCAGAACTTCGCCCCCCCGAGATCGGTGCCGCCGTGGTGGCCGTGGTTGACCTTGTAGGCCATGTTGAAGCGGCAGAAGTGCTCCTCGCCGTGGTGGCCGTCGTGGCCCGCCGGGTGGTCGCTGAAGTAGCAGGTGCAGAACATCGGGCAGGTGCACGACTCGATGGCGGTGGCGTTGAGCGCCCAGCCGGCGGCGTCGTCCGCCGCCGCCGCCAGCGCCCAGATCAGGCCGGTGACGAGCGCGAGGGCGCACGCCCCCAGGACGAGTTTCCTCGAACGAGTCGATCTCATGATCTCGAATCTCCTTTCCAGGGCCGGGATGCCCCGGCGCCGTACCGTTCAACGTCGGATCGGCGGCATCGGCTCACCCGCCGCGGAGCCGCTCGGCCCCGCGGTGGACCGAGGATCCACGGAGGCCGGTCCCCGGGCCGGAGCGTCGGAACTCCACGGCAGCCGACCGCCTCCCTCTTCGCTGTAAGTACCAGCATACCACCGACCGCGGCGCCGGCCGCGCCTGCGGCCGAGCAACCCGAGCTCGGCCGCGTCGGGACGCCGCCGGGCTAGACTGCGGCGCCGGACGCCCCTGCCATGCGCGAACCGACCTGGACCGACCTCGTACGCCTGCCCGAGCCGCGGGCGGTCGAGCGTTTCTTCGACGCCCGCAACGACCGGTTCCTGCGCCCGGCGCTGTTCGCCGGCGGGGCCGCCGCTGCGGTCGCGGCGATCGCGTTGCTGTCCCGGCGCGAGTGGCTGGCCGCGGCGCTCTGGGGCGCGTTGCTGGTCGGGGTGGCGGCGACTTTCGTCCTCCGCCACACCGGCGTCTTCGACCGCC
Organism: uncultured Thermoanaerobaculia bacterium; assembly: GCA_964573125.1. Lineage (GTDB taxonomy): Bacteria > Acidobacteriota > Thermoanaerobaculia > Multivoradales > JBCCEF01 > CAVSQV01. The sequence goes on along the minus strand of CAZNIX010000277.1, from coordinate 1,056 downwards.
GGCCGCGGGCGTTTCTGCTCGGGTTCGTGGCGGCGCTGATCGTGGCCGTCGCGGGGCTGCCCGAGCCGGCCGCGGTCTACGCGCTCGTCGGCTTCGTCTTCCCCGCCTTGCTCGTGCTCGTGCGGTTGCGGCCGCCGCAGCTCCTGGGGCTCGGCGGGCTGTGCCTGGCGGCAGCGGCGTGGTCGCTGACCCGGTTCGAGCCCGGCGCCGGCCCGCCGGCCGCGCTCGCGCTCGTCGCCCTCACCTGGATCGCGCTCACCGCGGCCGTGGGCCAGCGCTTCAGCCGCCGGCTGCGCCGGCACTTCGTCGGCGAGTACCGCCACCACGCCGCGATGACGCGCGAGCACAGCCGCATGCGCAGCGAGCTGGACGACGCCCGGGCGGTGCAGCTCTCGATGCTGCCGCGCGCCGCCCCCGAGCTGCCGTGGCTCGAGCTGGCGTCGACCACGATGCCGGCGACCGAGGTCGGCGGCGACTACTTCGGCTACTTCCCGCTCGACGAGCGGCGGCTGGCGATCGCGATCGCCGACGTCGCCGGCCACGGCATGGCGAGCGGGCTGGTGCTCTCCGGCCTGCGCGGCGGCCTCCACCTGCTGCGCGAGGACATGGCGCGGCCGGTCGAGGTGCTCGGGCGGCTCGACCGCATGCTGCGCGAGACCAGCCCCGGGCGGATGTTCGTGACGCTCCAGATCGCGCTGCTCGACGCCGTGCGCGGCGAGCTGGTGGTCGCCAACGCCGGCCACCCGCCGCTCCTGCTGCTGCCGGCCGGCGGCGGCGGCGCGGTGACGATCGGACCGCCGGGGCCGCCGCTCGGCACCCGGCTCAACCCCGGCTACGCCGAGGCCCGCCACGCGCTCGCGCCGGGCGACACCCTGGTGCTCTACACCGACGGCGTGCCCGAGCTGCGCAACCTCGCCGGCGAGCCGCTCGGCGAGGCGCTCCTGCTCGCCGAGGCCGCGCGCGGCGCCCGCTCCCCGACCGCGCGCGAGGTGCGCGACGCGCTGGTCGGCGCCCTCGCGCGCTTCAAGGGCGACGTCGAGCCGGCCGACGACGTGA
>CAZNIX010000276.1:0-6716 GCA_964573125.1 uncultured Thermoanaerobaculia bacterium | reverse complement strand
GCGATCGGTGCCGCGGGGGTGGCGCTCGGCGGCGCCGGGCCGGTCGTCGCGGGTCTCGGCGCTCTCGGCGCGCGCGCCGGTCTCGGCGGCCGCGCCGCCCGCGAGGAGGCGAACCACGTCGCCGGCGCCGAGGCCGTCCCCGTGGCGTTCGAAGATCGCCGCGACCTCCGCGGTGGCGAGCAGCCGGCGGGTCATCTCCTCGTGGTCGATGCCGCCCTCGAACTGCCCCTCGGCGGAGTGGCTGAACGGGGCGTGCCCGACGTCGTGGAGCAGCGCCGCGGCGCGCACCAGACGGCGCTCGCGCGCGCCCGGACCGGCGGGGAGCGGTACGCCGCCGCGCGCGGCGAGCGCGTCGTAGAGGCGGCCGGCGAGGTGCATCGCGCCGAGGGCGTGGCTGAAGCGGCTGTGCTCGGCGCCCGGGAAGACCATGAACGTCAGCCCGAGCTGGCGGATCCAGCGCAGCCGCTGCACCGGCCGGCTGTCGATCAGCGCGGTCTCGAGCGCATCGGCGCGGATGAAGCCGTGGACCGGGTCGCGGATCGAGAGCATGGCGGGTCGGGCGCGCGGAGCGGATCGGGCTCGGAGCGGCCGGATCGAGGTCGCGAGCGGTCCCTCAGTTGAGGTCGGGATCGCCGGCCGGGCGGCGGTAGGGGCGCAGCAGCTCGATCACCCGCTCGCGGCCGCGCAGGATGGCGAGCAGCTCGAGCGCGCGCTCGGGCAGCGAGCGAACCAGCAGCGCGAGCTTGCGCAGCGCGGGCAGCGGGAGGTCGGCGGCGACGCGGTTGACCAGCTCCTCGAAGCTCGAGCCGAAGCCGAGCGCGAGCAGCTCGCCGGCGTCTAGCGCGAACTCCCCGCCCAGGGCGCCCGCGGCGCGCAGGCGGGCGACCAAGTCGACGACCTGGCGGCGCACCGCGACCACGCCGGCGTCGTCCTCGCGCAGCGCGGGCTCGCCGACCAGCTCGACCTCGGCCTCGCGGAACGGCCGCTCGGCGATCTCGCGGGTGACTTTGAAGCGGCTCTCGCCGACCAGCGCGAGGTGCGAGCCGCCGTCGGGTCGCAGCTCGAGGCCGACCACTCGGCCGGCGGTGCCGCCGGGGAAGATCCGCCGCCGCCCGCGCGCGTCGCGCCGCGCGCCCGGCTGGACCAGCACGGTGCCCAGCCAGCGGTCGCCCTCGTCGCGCGCCGCCAGCTCGGCGAGCAGGCCGTCGTACCGCGGATCGAGCACGTCGACTCCGAGGCGCGTGCGCGGGAAGTGGACGACGTCCGACAGAGGGAGCAGCGGCAGGCGGTCGGGCCGGCGGGTCATCGCGTCGGACGATGATAGCGCAGCGCCGCCGCGGGGCCGGGGGGCGCCGGGGCCGGCGGTCGGAGTACAAGGAGGTCGCGGGCCTCGCCGCCGAGCACGGCCTGCTCGCGGATCCCGAGCCGGGCCGGCGGTTCCAGGAGATGGCCGGGTTCCGGAACCGCCTGACGCACTTCTACGACGAGGTCACGCCGCGGGAGCTGTACGGGATCGTCCGCGACGAGCTGGGCGACGTCGAGGCCGTGGCGGAGGCGCTGCGCGACGCCGCGAGTCGGCTCGCCGCCCAGCGCCCGGAGGCGGGAGCGGCCGCCTCCGCTGACCAGAGGTAGAGGCGTCTTGCTCAGTGATCCGAGGTGCCCAAGGTCCTCCTGACCAAGGTTTCGAACTCCTCGATGCGTTTCGGCTCCTCGAGTGCCTCGGCGAACTGCCGGACCAGGTCGCGGACGCGGCCGAGATCGATGTCCTTCGCGTGGAGGAGGAGGAGTCTCTCGATGTCCTCCTTGTCTCGATCTCGCCAGGCGACCGCCTTGTAGACCACGAGGTCCTCGGGTTGAGCCACCCGGACGGTCAGTCCGCCGAATTCGACGGCTGACGCCCTCCCGAGCGCTTCGCGTTCGAAGGGGAGCCAGCCCAGACTGACCTCGAGCCGAGTGCCGGTCGTCGGTCAACCGTGCAACGCCGCGGGCGATGACGGCGATGCCGCCGATGATCATCGCGGGGGCTCCGGTTTGCGCCAGTGCCCGATCGAGTGCGGCGAGCGCCTGCGGGAGGGCCCGGTCCGGCGCTGGGGTCACCGATTTCCCAGGGCTTGACGAAGACGCATCCAGCGCTCCCGGGCGAGCTCGGTCCCGCGCCTTCGCACGGGGTCTTCGGGGATCGGCCAGCCGAGCAGGCGACCGGCCAGGTCGATCAGGTCGAGGGCAGCGCCGACGGAGTCGCGAGCGGCTCCCTTCTCACGCATCTCCTCCCGCTCCCGCTCGGCCGCAGCCCGCCGGTCCTCCACCCAGCGGCGGAGATCGTCTCGCTGGGCGGCGTCGGCATCACTCTGGACGATACCACCCGGACCGTCCCGCGAGCGCCGGCAACCACCTACGACGACCGGGCACCGTTCACCGCAAGTCCGCGCCCCGCTCGGCGAGCAGGGCGCGCAGGACGGAGCGATGGCAGCGCGCCTCGTCGGCGCAGTAGCAGCCGACGGAAAAGTCGGTCCGGTGGGACAGCGCCGCCAGCAGGTCGAGCGTCCGCCGGTTGTCCGGGGCGTTCATCTCCGCTCGGTACTTCTTGACGAAGGCCGCCCACTCCGCGTCGCTGGCGGCGCGCTGCGCGCGCTTGATCGTCGCCGCGCTCGGCGCGAGGTTGGGGAACCAGACATCGTACCAGTCGCCCGACGCGTATTCGCTCTTCGGCACGCCCCGCGGCGGGCGCCGCACCGTCCCCAGGCGCAGCCCTTCGCCGGCGGCGCGCTCCGTCCCCAGGCGCACGATCCGGATCGCCATCGCTCCTCCGCATCGACCCCCGCGCCGCCCCGCGACCGGGGCGGGCGCTGGGTCGTCGAGGCGACTCTATCCGCTCCCGTCGGCGGCGATCGCGAGCTCGAGCTGCCGGTGCCGGCGGGCGCGGGAGTACGTCCGCGGGGGTCACGGCTCGTGCAACTCGGGTTGTTTGTGCGCTTCGGAGGCGTCGACCGGCACCCAGCCGCGGCCGTCGAGCCAGAACTCCGACCAGCAGTGATAGCCGCCGATCGCGCCCGCGCTCTCCCTTGCGGGCAGCGGCACGCCGATCAGGAACCGCGCCGGCACGCCGACCGCGCGCGCCTCGGCGAGTTCCGCTTCGAGGAGCTGGTCCACCCGGCCGGATCGCCCGCGAGGTAGCCGGAGCGGGAACCATGGACCCGCCGCGAAGACCGCCTGGGAGAGACCCGGCCCGCCTCGACCCGCACGCGGAGAGCGGAAGAAACCTCCCGCGCCGCGTGTCTTAACCGGTGTGACTCGCCGACCTCAGGGCCACGCCGGCCGCCGTTCGCTCGCGGCCGCGGTCGGTGTCGGCGCGCTCGGGGCGCTGGGCGTCGCGGCGATCCCGCTCGCTGACCCGCCGTGGGATGGCGTGGGCGATCCCGGGCACCGGAGCGCTCGCGAGCCGCCCCCGGGAGCGCAGTCGGAGAGCGGCAACCGACCGCCGGCCGCCGAGCCGCCCGCGGGCGCGCGGCCGGCGGACGGGTTCAGCTCCCCGGCCGCTGGAGCCGAGTCCGCCCCTCGCTACTGGCCCCAGTGGCGCGGTCCGCTCGCCACCGGCGAGGCGCCGCACGCCGATCCGCCGGTCGAGTGGAGCGAGGGCGAGAACGTGCGCTGGAAGCTCGCGCTGCCGGGCCGCGGGCACTCGACCCCGGTGGTCTGGGGCGACCGCCTGTTCCTCACCGCGGCGATCCCGCACGGCGAGCCGCTGCGCCCGGCGGCCGAGCGCCCCGGCGCCCACGACAACGCGCCGCTCACCCGCCGCCAGGAGTTCGTCGTGCTCGCCGTCGGCCGCCGCGACGGCAAGATCCTGTGGCAGACGACAGTGCACGAGGCGGTGCCGGGGGAGGGCGGTCACGTCACCGCCAGCCACGCCTCCCACTCCCCGGTGACCGACGGCGAGCTGCTGTTCGCCTCTTTCGGATCGCACGGTCTCTACGCCCTCGACCTCGACGGCGATCTGAAGTGGAAGGCCGACCTCGGCCGCATGCTGACCTTGCACGGCCACGGCGAGGGCGCCTCGCCGGCGCTCGCCGGCGACACCCTGGTCGTCAACTGGGACCACGAGGGGCCGTCGTCTCTGGTCGCGTTCGACAAGCGCACCGGCCGCGAGCGCTGGCGGGTCGCGCGCGACGAGGTGTCGTCGTGGGCGACGCCGATCGTGGTCGAGCACGGCGGTCGCCTGCAGGTGGTAGTCAGCGGCACCCGCCGGCTGCGCGGCTACGACCTCGCGACCGGCAAGGTGATCTGGGAGTGCGGGGGTCTCTCGCACAACATCGTCGCCTCGCCGGTGGCCGGCGACGGCCTGGTCTTCGCCGGCAGCAGCTACGAGAAGCAGGCGCTGCTCGCCGTCCGGCTCGACGGCGCCCGGGGCGACGTCACCGCCACCGATCGCCTGGCCTGGATGCGCACCCACGGCACGCCCTACGTGCCGTCGCCCCTGCTCTACCAGGGCGCCCTCTATTACCTGCGCCACTACCAGGGCATCCTCACCCGCGTCGACGCCGCGACCGGCCGCGACCGGCCCGGGCCCGTCCGGCTGCCCGGCCTCGGCAACGTCTACGCCTCGCCGGTCGCCGCCGCCGGCCGCGTCTACGTCACGGGCCTGGACGGCACGACGCTCGTGCTGAGCGCGGGCGACCGCCCCGAGGTGCTCGCGGTCAACCGCCTCGACGACCGCTTCAGCGCCTCGGCCGCGGCGGTCGATCGCGAGCTCTACCTGCGCGGCGAGCGCTCGCTCTACTGCCTGGCCGAGGAGCGGGCAGGTGCGCGGCGACCGCCCGGGTAGCGGAGGCTCCTAGTAGATCGCCTCCGGGCTCCCCGGCGCTCGTGAGCCGCTTCGCAGGCCCCGGTGATCGCGCCCGTGGTGCTGCTCGAGCGGGCCCGACCACCTGGGCGGCGATGAAGCAGATCTTGCCGCTGCCGCTGCCGAGGTCGAGCACGGTCTCGCCCGCTCGCAGGTGCCGGCTCGGATCGCCGCGGCCGTAGTCGCGCTCGTCGGCAGCAACCGGTCGCGCGCGCCGACGCCCGCCGGGTGCTGCCGGGGGTGCTACCTCCCGCCGAGCAGCCGCAGGCCGTTGGCGATCACCAGGAGCGAGGCGCCCATGTCGGCGGCGATCGCCAGCCACAGCGTCGCCAGGCCGGCGACCGCGAGCGCGAAGACCGCGAGCTTGACCCCGAGCGCGAACGCGATGTTCTGGCGAATGATCGCGAGCGTCCGCCGCGAGTGGCGGATCAGCCAGGGGAGGCGGTCGAGGTCGCCGGCCATGAGCGCGACGTCGGCGGTCTCGATCGCGGCGTCGCTGCCGGCGGCGCCCATGGCGATGCCCAGGCTCGACCGCGCGAGCGCCGGGGCGTCGTTGATGCCGTCGCCGACCATCGCCACCATGCCGTGGCGGGCGAGAAGCTCCTCCACCGCGGCGACCTTGTCCGCGGGCAGCAGCTCGGCGCGCACGTCGTCGATGCCCGCCGCGGCCGCCACCGCCTCGGCGGTGGCGCGGTTGTCGCCGGTGAGCAGCGCGACGTGCCCGACGCCCAGGCGGCGCAGCGCGGCGACCGCCGCGGCCGCCTCCGGGCGCACCGCATCGGCGACGCCGAGCAGGCCGCAGACGTGGCGGTCGTTGCCGACCGCGACCACCGTGCGCCCGGCGCCGGACATCGCCTCGAGCCGGGCGTGGACCTCGGCGGTCTCCTGCCCGCGCTCCTCGAGGTAGCGGTGGGAGCCGACCCAGTAGGCGGTGCCGCCGATCGTGCCGCTCGCCCCCTTGCCCTCGAGCGCGCGGAAGTCCGCGGCGGGCTCGAACGCGACGCCGAGGGCCTCGGCGCGGGCGACCACGGCGCGCGCCAGCGGGTGCTCGCTGCGCGCCTCGAGCGCCGCCGCGCGGGCGAGCAGCGCCGCCTCGTCGTGGCCGTCGAGCGGCACCACCTCGACCACCGCGAAGCGCCCTTCGGTGATCGTACCGGTCTTGTCGAACGCGATCGCGCCGAGGCGGGCGGGAGCTTCGATGAAGGCGCCGCCCTTGACCAGGACGCCGGCCCGCGCGGCGGCGGCGAGCGCGGCGACGATGCTGACCGGCGTCGAGATCACCAGCGCGCACGGGCAGGCGATCACCAGCAGCACCAGCGCGCGGTAGAGCCAGGCGCTCCAGCCGCCGCCGGCGAGCAGCGGCGGTACGAGGAACACCGCCGCCGCGAGCGCGATCACCGCCGGGGTGTAGACGCGGGCGAAGCGGTCCACCCAGCGCTCGCTCGGCGAGCGGCGGGCCTGCGCCGCCTCGACCAGGCGGATGATCCGCGCCAGCGTGGTGTCGCCGGCCGGCCGGTTCGAGCGCGCTTCGAGGGCGCCGGCGCCGTTGATCGTGCCGGCGTAGACCTCGTCCCCCGGGCGCTTCGCGACCGGCGCGCTCTCGCCGGTGATCGGCGCCTGGTCGACGTGGCTCGCGCCCGCGACCACCTCGCCGTCGAGCGGGATCCGCTCGCCGGGGCGGATGACGAAGCGCGACCCCGGCGCCACCTCGGCCGCCGGCACCGCGCGCTCGGCGCCGCCGTCCCGCACGCGGGCGGTCGGCGGCGCGAGGTCGAGCAGCGCCTCGACCGCGCGCCGGGCGCGCCCGACGCTCCAGCTCTCGAGCACGTGGGAGAGCCCGAACAGGAACGCCACCGTCGCCGCCTCCAGCCACGCG
>CAZNIX010000275.1:5070-6753 GCA_964573125.1 uncultured Thermoanaerobaculia bacterium | reverse complement strand
CTGGTTTTTTCGTTACGAACGACGATCATCCGCAGATTGCGCAGATTGACGCAGAACGACGGCGACGGTCAGGAGCGCGGTCGCCCAGGGCGCCCGGCGGAGCGGCGGGGCGCCGCGGGAGGGGAGGCCGGCCGCCGGCATCGGGGCCGGCACGGGAGACGGGATCGGGACGGGCGCGCCGCGACCCGCAGCTTCGCCGGTGTCCGCAGAGGTCGGGCCCGCGCCCGCGTCCACCGTGGTGGGGCCGCCGAAAGCGCCAGCGGCGCGGTCGGCAAGCGGCGGCGCGTCGGCGGCGCGTTCGGGCGGCAACGGCTTCCTTCCGTAGACGCAAAAAGCCGCGCCGAGGCTAGCACAGCGGCGCAGCGAGCGGCGCACGGGAACCAGGGCCGGCCGAACTCGTTCCGCGGGTTCCTGCCAGCCCGTGGCAGGTCGCACGCGGAGCACGGGCGCCAGGGAGGCTCCAGCGATGCTCCTCGCGTCGAATCGTGACCGATGAGTCGAGTCTTGGACCGGGAGCCGGCCCCTCGTGGGGGAGAAACCGCAGGCTCGGACTCCCTAGCCTAGCCGAGCACCAGCCGGTGGCGGCGGTCGTGCTCCGCCACCGAGCCGATCCGCGCCGCGGCGGGGGTGCCGGCCGCTCGCAGCGCCGCGACCGCGGCGTCGGCCTCCTCCGCCGGCAGCGCCGCGAGCAGCCCGCCGCTGGTCTGGGGGTCGACCCAGAGCTCGCGCCGCCGCGGCGGCGTCTCGCGCGCCCAGCGCAGGTGGGGCGCGACGCGCTCGCGGTTGGCGGCGTTGGCGCCGGTGGTCACGCCGCGCTCGTACATCGCGAGAGCGTGCGGGTAGAGCGGCACCGCGTCGAGCTCCATGGCGAGCGTGACGTCCGAGGCCTCGGCCATCTCGAGCGCGTGACCGGCGAGACCGAAGCCGGTGACGTCGGTCGCCGCGTGGACGGCGAAGCCGGACAGGACGTCGGCAGCGGCGCGGTTGAGGGCGGTCACCCCGGCGAGGCAGTCGGCGAGCGCGTCCTCCGCGAGCTTGCGCGCGCGGCGGGCGTTGAACAGCACGCCGCTGCCGATCGGCTTGGTCAGGACCAGGGCGTCGCCGGGGCGGGCGCCGGCGTTGGTCCACATGCGGTCGGGATCGACGAAGCCGACCACGGCGAGCCCGAACTTCGGCTCCTCGTCCTCGATCGAATGGCCGCCGGCGAGCACCGCGCCGGCCTCGGCGATCGTCTCGAGCGCGCCGGCGAGCACCCCGGCGAGCACCTCGGGGCCGAGCTTCCTGGTCGGGAACGCGACCAGGTTGAGGCACAGCCGCGGCGCGCCGCCCATCGCGTAGACGTCCGAGAGCGCGTTGGCGGCCGCGATCCGCCCGAACACACGGGGATCGTCCACCGGCGGGGTGATGATGTCGGCGGTGAGCACCAGCGCCTGGTGCTCACCGATCCGGTACACCGCGGCGTCGTCCCGGGTTCCGAACCCGACCAGGAGGTCGGGATCGGCGGCCCCGGGCAGGCCGGCGAGCAGTGCGTCGAGCCCGACCGGGCTCACCTTCGCCGCTCAGCCGCAGGTCTTGGCGAGGCCGGTCAGGGTCGGCTTCGCGAACGGGTTCCTCATCGCGTCTTCACTTTCTTCGAGGGGGGGCTGCTTCTTCGAGGGGGGCTGCGCCCCCCTCCCCGCGAGG
>CAZNIX010000275.1:4818-5060 GCA_964573125.1 uncultured Thermoanaerobaculia bacterium | reverse complement strand
GGCAGCCTCCGGGGTTCCGAGTGCGTCTCCGGTGCCGCACGGCCACCTCGTGCGGCCCGCGCGCGGCGGTCATCTTACGGCAGCGCCGGCCGCCGCGGGCGCCAGCTCGGCGACCAGGTCGCGCCACGCCCCGCGCTCGCGCTCGGGGGTGAAGCGCGGCGCCTGGCGGGCGCAGTGCCCGGCGAGGGCGGCGCGGAACCCGGAATCGGTCTCCGCGCGCGCGAGCAGCGCCGCCAGCGCCG
>CAZNIX010000275.1:0-4808 GCA_964573125.1 uncultured Thermoanaerobaculia bacterium | reverse complement strand
GTGGGACGACTCTAGTGCAGGGTGGACTGCGCCCACTTGATCACCCGGTAGCGCAGCAGCCGGCAGCGCGCGAGCGTCGCGAGCGCCTCCTCCCGCGGGCGGTCGCCGCGCCACTCCCAGCGCGGGTTCGCGGCCGCCTCCGCGCGCGCGCGCTCGGTGAACCCGGGCTCGACCGCCGCCCCGAGGTGGACGACCGCGAGCCGCGACGCCGGCGCCGCCAGGCGGGCGGCCGCGGCGGCGCGGAACGGGTCCTTGACCGGGCGCAGGTGGGCGAGGACGCAGACCTCGAAGCGCTCGGGGTCGGGCGCCGGCGCGCCGGCCACCGGCGTGCACGACTGGAGGATCACCCGTGCCTTGTGGCGCCCCTCCGCCGGCACCGCGCCGGCGGCCAGCGGCTGGAGCACCACCAGGCGGTCGGCCAGCGCGAGCGCGCGGCGCGCCTCGAGATCGCCGGCGGCGAGGTCGGTGTAGAGGTCGGTGCCGGTGAGCGCGACCACCAGCGGCGCGCCCGGCCGCGCGGCGCGGAAGCGGGCGACCGAGTCCGCGCTCTTGCGCGCGTGGAGCGCGACCAGCAGGTCGCACTCCTGGCCGTCCCACGCGTTGGCGATCTCGACGTCGTGACCGAGCTCGGAGAGGCGGGCGTGCCAGCGCTCGGCGGTCACCCGGTTGCCGGAGTGGCTGGCCGGGGGGGCGGGGGTGACGATCGCGACGCGCAAAGGCGCTCAGCTCCGGGCGGGGCAGGTGCGGAAGCCGGCGAAGACGTCGCGCCGGTCGGGCGTGAAGTAGTTGCGGTAGGCGGCGGTGACCATCCGCGAGCGGGTCGCCCAGGCGCCGCCGCGCAGCACCCGGCGGCTGCCGAACCAGGGCGCGGAGTACTCCTCGTAGGGGCCGGGGGAGAAGCCGGGGTAGGGGAGGAACGGATCGGCGGTCCACTCCCAGACGTTGCCGAGCATGCCGCGGCAGCCGAACGCGCCGTCGCCGGCGGCGCCGGCGGCGACGTCGACGGTGTCGAGCGTGCGGGCGTCGAGGTTCGCGTGCTCGCTCGCCGGCGCCTGGTCGCCCCACGGGTAGCGCCGTTTGGTCGCCGCCAGCGTCCCGTCCGGCCCCGGCTCGCCGGCCGCCGCCGCCTCCCACTCGGCCTCGCCGGGCAGCCGCCGGCCGGCCCAGCGGCAGAACGCCTCGGCCTCGTGCCAGTTGACGTGGACGACCGGCCGGTGGGGCTCGAGCGGCAGCCAGCGGTCGAACCAGCGGCGCTCCCAGCCGTCCCCCCGGCGGCGCCAGTAGAGCGGGTGCTCCGCGCCCTCGGCGGCGCGCCAGGCCCACCCCTCCGCGCTCCACAGCTCCGGCCGGCGGTAGCCGCCGTCGGCGACGAACGCGGCGAACTCGGCCGAGGTCACCGGCGCGCGCGCGATCGCGAACGGGGCGATCGCGACCGGGTGCCGCCACTGCTCGTTGTCGAACACGAAGCCGCCGGGCGCGCTGCCGAGCGGGAACGTGCCGCCCGGGACCTCGACGTCGCCGGGGAGCGGCCCGGCGGCGGCGCTCGCGCCGGGATCGGCGCCCGAGAGCGGCGGCGGCGGGTAGCCGAGGGTCTGGCGGGTGTAGAGGAAGGCCTCGCCGTGCATGTCCTCGTGGAACACCGCGAGCTGGTGGAAATAGCGGTCGCGCTCGTCCGGCGCCGCCGCGCCGAGCCGCTCGACCGCGCGCCGGGCGACGGCGTCGAGGTAGGCCAGCGTCGCCTCCCGGCTCGGCAGCGCCAGCTCCCAGCGGGTGTCGTGGGCGACGGCCGAGGAGTCGTAGAGGGCGTCGCCGCCAGCGAGCAGCGGCGGCTCGCCGCCGGCGTGGCGCAGCACCCAGCGCTCCTGGAACCAGGCGACGTGGCCGATCTCCCACAGGAACGGGTTGAGGATCGGCAAGAGCGGCACCCGGAGCTTCTCGTCGGGCAGGTCGGCCACCAGCTCGCGGGTGCGCGCGCGGGCGTCGCGCACCCAGGCGGCGAGCTGGTCGGCGCTGGGCTCGGGGGCGGGCATCTTCGGGTCTCCTGCCGGCTCGGGATCGTCGCCTGCGGGCGCCCGCAGTATAACGAGGCGGATGTGAGGCGCCGGCCCGCGCCGGCCCATTCGGGAGCCGCCGCCGTCCGCCGGGCTTGCCGGAGGTCGGTGCGATCGGCGATCCTTCCGCGACCGGCGGCCGGCGCGGGGGAGAAACGCCGGAAGCGAAGCCATTCCGGCGACGTGCAGCCGGCGCGAACGAGGAGCCACCATGAGACGAGTCAACCCGGCCATCGCTCTCGGCCTTGCCCTGGCCGCCGCCGGCTGCGGCGGCGGGTCGCCCCCGGCGCCCGCGGACAAGGGGGCGGCGCCGCGCCCGGTCCTGCGCTTCACTGCGATTCCGGACCAGAATACGACCGAGCTGGCGGAGAAGTTCGGGCCCTTCGCCCGCCATCTGAGCGCGGCGCTGGGGGTGCCGGTCGAGTACGTGCCCGCGCACGACTACCAGGCCTCGGTCGAGATGTTCAAGAACGGCGACGTCCTGCTCGCCTGGTTCGGCGGCCTGACCGGGGTCCAGGCGCGGCACGCGGTGCCGGGGGCGCGGGCGATCGCCCAGGGGGACGCGGACCCGCACTATTATTCGTACTTCGTCGCCCACCGGTCGACGGGCCTCGAACGGTCCGAGGAGTTCCCGCTGGCGATCGCCGGGCTCAAGTTCACGTTCGGCTCGGAGAGCTCGACCTCGGGACGCCTGATGCCGGAGTACTTCATCACTCGGGAAACCCGCAAGCCGGCGGCGGCGTTCTTCGCCCGCCCGGTCGGCTTCTCCGGCAGCCACGACAAGACCGTCGAGCTGGTCGAGTCGGGGCAGTACCAGGCCGGCGTGGTCAACTACCGGGTCTACGACCGCCGGGTCGCCGAGGGCGCCACCGACCCCGAGGTGTGCCGCGTCATCTGGCGGACGCCGACCTACGCCGACTACAACTGGACCGCCCACCCGGATCTGGAGACGGCGTTCGGCCGCGGCTTCACGGACGCCGTGCAGCGGGCGCTGGTCGCGATCGACGATCCCGCGCTCCTCGCCGCCCTGCCGCGCGACCGGTTGATCCCGGCGCGCAACGAGGAGTTCGAGGGGATCCGGCGGGTCGCCCTCGAGCTGGGCATGGTGCGCTGACCGCGAGAACGGCTCGTGCATCCCGCCGGCGCCAGCTTCCAGCTCGACGACGTCACCGTCGAGTTCAACCCCGCCCGCGCGCTCGACCGGGTCAGCCTGCGGATCGAGGCCGGCGAGGCGGTCGCGTTCATCGGGCCGAGCGGCGCCGGCAAGACCACCCTCCTGCGCCTGCTCAACGGCAGCGTCCGTCCCTCGCGCGGCGCGCTGACGGTCAACGGACGGGCGCTCGACGCGCTGTCTCAGGGCGAGCTGCGGCGGCTCCGCTCGGCGATCGGGTTCATCCACCAGGACCTCCGCCTGGTGCCGAACATCCGGGTGCTCAAGAACGTCCTCGCCGGCCGCCTGGGCCGGATGTCGCTGCTCGGCTCGCTGCGCGCCATGCTCGTCCCCCCCCGGACCCTCGTCGGCGAAGCCCACGAGCTGCTGGCGCGGGTCGGCATCCCGGAGAAGCTCTACCAGCGGACCGATCGGCTGTCCGGCGGGCAGCAGCAGCGGGTCGCGATCGCCCGCGCCCTGTTCCAGGAGCCGGCGGCGCTGCTCGCCGACGAGCCGGTCTCGAGCGTCGACCCGGCGCGGGCGCAGGACACGGTGGCGCTGCTGACCGAGCTGTGCCGGGAGCGCCGCCTGACCCTGTGCGTGAGCCTCCACGACCTCGAGCTGGCGCGCCGGTTCTTCCCCCGGCTGGTCGGCCTGCGCCGCGGTCGGATCGCTTTCGACACCGCCACCCGAGCGCTGCGCCGGGAGGAGTTCGAGGCCCTCTACCATCTCGCCCCGGAGGAGCTGCTGGTCGATGCCGGCTGACGCCGCTCCCGCCCCGTCCGCCTGGATGCCCGCGCCGCGGGGCGCGGTGCTGCTCGGGATCGCCGCCGCCGGGGTCTGGGCCGCCGTCCAGCTCGGCGTCGGCCCGGCCGACCTGACGCCGGGCGCGGGCGGCCTCGATCTGATCCGGGACTTCTTCGCGCGCGCGCGCACGCCGGCGCTCGCCTACGAGTCGGGATCGGTGGTCGAGGGGGCGGCGCCGCTGCCGCTCAAGGCGCTGGCGGCGGCGCACCGGACCGTGGTCTTCGCCGCCGCGGCGATGAGCGTGGCGCTGGCGATCGGCCTGCCGCTCGCGATCGTCGCCTCGTCCTCGTTCTGGGAGCCGGATCCGGCGGCCGGCGGCTCGAGCCGCCGGTGGGCCGCCGGCGCGCGCGCCGCCGCGCGCGCGCTCCACGGCGGCAGCCGGGTGCTGATCGCCCTCATGCGCTCGGTCCACGAGCTGCTGTGGGCGGTGCTGTTCTTGGCCGCGTTCGGCCTCAGCCACCTGAGCGCCGTCGTCGCGATCGCCATCCCCTACGCCGGCATCCTGGCCAAGGTGTTCTCGGAGATGATCGACGAGGTGCCGCGCGCGGCGGGCGCGGCGCTGCGCGCCAACGGCGCCTCGCCGGCCCAGGTCTTCTTCTTCGGGCTGTTGCCGCGGGCGCTGGGCGACATGGCGGCCTATTCCTTCTACCGCTTCGAGTGCGCCCTGCGCTCGGCGGCCATTCTCGGGTTCTTCGGCTTCCCCACGCTCGGCTACTACATCGCGACCTCGTTCGAGAACCTGTACTTCGGCGAGGTCTGGACCTACCTCTACACGCTGTTCGCGCTGGTGGTGGTCGCGG
>CAZNIX010000274.1:0-6808 GCA_964573125.1 uncultured Thermoanaerobaculia bacterium | reverse complement strand
CTCGCGCTCGCCGGCCGCTATCCGTACGGCGGGCATCTGCGCCACCAGTTCTTCTTGTTCCCGTTCGCGGTCGTCGTCCTGAGCCTGCTGATCGACGCGGTCGCTCGGAGGTCCAGCCGCCGGATCGCCGGGCTCGCCGTCGGCCTCTTCGCCCTCGCCGGCCTCGCGAACGCCGCGAACTGGCTTCGCCACTCGCAGTCGCTCGGCGGTGAGCTCCCCGAGATCCGCATGGACCGGATCCACGAGCGCCTGGACCTGCCGGCGACGATCTACGTCGACCAGTCCAACCTCATCCATCTGTTCCGGGACCACCACGACTGGCGATGGCGGTTCGCACGGAGGCTGCGGGGGCGGTCGCCGCTCGACCTGTGGCGGGTCGAGCAGGCCGGGGGCCGCGCGTTCTACGTCTGCCGCGACCGCAAGCAGTGGCGGCTCGAGCTCGCGGCCCCCTCCGTCTACCCCCGCCTGCGGCGTTGCCTCGACGCCACCGAGGGCAACCGGGTCGCGGTGTTTCGCCTGGAGTCCGCGGCGCTCCCCGCCGGGGCGCCGGTCGCGCCCGCCGACCAGCCGGCCGCGAAGGCGGCGGCGGACTCCGGGCTCGTCCCCGGCACGCTCCTGGTCAAAGGCCGGCGGGTCTACGCGGTGTTCGCCCGGCGGTGAGTCCGGGCGCGGCCCGCCCGCGGCCCCTCTGCTATGCTGAACCGCGACTCCGAGCCCCGCCCATGAGACGTTCCCCCGACCTCGCCGGCGACTTGCCCGTCAGGTGCGGATCGTCGCAGCCCAGCCCGGCAGACCCGCCCGCGCCGGCGCGGCTTCCCAACCGCCCGCGCCCTCGAGGAGGACCCCCGTGAAGCGAACCGCGCTGTCATCGACCCTGCTGCTGACGCTCGTGGTCATCCCTTCGCCGGGGCATGCCGCCGGCGAGGCCGCCACCTACCGGGGGCTCGCGTCGGTGGTCCACTTCGACGTCTCGCCGCCGCTGCGCGACCTCCCGCCGGCGCCGCCCCCGACCGGCCCGATCGGCGCGCTCCTGATCGATCCACCGTCGTTCCCCTGGGGCCCGCTCGGCCCCCAGGACGCCGACCCGCTGGTCCAGGACTCGACCGGCGGCGCCGAGGGCCCGGGCATTCCGGGGCCGACGGTCAGCTTCGACGGTCCGCCCAACGTCTTCGGCGTCGCGCCGCCCGACCCGGTGGGCGACGTCGGCCCCGACCACTACGTGGCGATGAGCAACCTCTCGTTCGCGGTCTATGACAAGACCGGGACCCTGCTGCTCGGCCCGCTCGCCAACAACACGCTCTGGTCCGGCTTCGGCGGCGACTGCGAGAACGAGAACGCCGGCGATCCGATCGTGATCTACGACCAGCTCGCCGACCGCTGGCTGCTGTCGCAGTTCTCGGCCCCGGGCGCGGCGCCGTTCTTCAACTGCGTGGCGCTGTCGACGACCCCGGACCCGACCGGCACCTACTTCCGCTGGGCGTTCTCGACCGGCGCCAACTTCCCGGACTACCCAAAATACGGCATGTGGCCGAACGCCTACTTCATCAGCACCCGCGAGATTCCCGTCGGCATCGGCGCCTACGCTCTCAACCGCGCGCAGATGCTCGCCGGCAACCCGTCGCCGCAGGTGATCTCGTTCCTGCTCACCCCGGCCGGCGCCGGCGGCGCGTTCAACATCGGCGACGGCCTGCTGCCCGCCGATCTCGACGGCTTCGACCCGCCGCCGGCGGACAACCCGCACTACTGGCTGGGCTCGATGGACAACGGCGGACCGTACGGCGCGCCCCAGGACGCGCTCAACGTGTGGCACTTCAACGTCGATTTCGCGACCCCGGCCAACTCGACGATGACCCTCGAGGACGTGCTGCCGATCGCGCCCTACGACACGATCTTCCCGTGCTCCCCCGGCTCGCGCGACTGCATCCCGCAGCCGGGCACGGGGCAGAAGATCGACATCCTGTCCTACCGCCAGCGGCCGATGTGGCGGCTCGCCTACCGCAACTTCGGCAGCCACGCCTCGATGGTGACCAACCAGTCGGTCGAGGCGGGGGCCGCAATCGCCGGCATGCGCTGGTGGGAGCTGCGGGTCGAGGCCGGGGTGACCAGCCTGTTCCAGGAGGGCACGTACGCGCCCGGCGTGACCGACGGCATCCACCGCTGGATGGGCTCGCTCGCGATGGACTCGGCGGGCAACATGGGGCTCGGCTACAGCGCCTCGTCGGACTCGCCGAGTACGTTCCCCAGCGTCTGGTACACGGGACGGCTGTCCTCCGACCCCGCGGGGACGATGCCGCAGGGCGAGCAGTCGATCCACGACGGCACCGGGTCGCAGACCGGCACCGCGCGCTGGGGCGACTACACCTCGACCAACGTCGATCCGGTCGACGACTGCACGTTCTGGCACGTCAACGAGTATTTGCCGGTGACCACCGGCGCCGGCTGGGTGCTGCGCGTCGGCGCCTTCCGCTTCAACGAGTGCGGCACCCCGGACTTCACGATGTCGGCCTCGCCGGCGAGCCAGGCGATCTGTGCCGGCGCCGACGCCGAGTACACGGTCAACGTCGGCTCGATCGCCGGCTTCACCGACGACGTCACGCTCGGCGCGGCGGGCAATCCGGCGCCGACCACAGCCGGGTTCGACGTCAATCCGGTGACGCCGCCCGGCGCCAGCATGCTGACCATCGGCAACACCGGCGCCGCCCCCGCCGGACCGCACACGATCACCGTCACCGGCACGAGCACGACGGGACCGAAGATGCGCGACGTCGAGCTCGAGATCTTCACCGCCGCACCGGCTGCCCCGACGCTGCTGACGCCGGCCGACGGCGCCATCGACGTGCCGCCGCGCCCGGTCTTCACCTGGTCGGCGCCGGCCGACGCCGTCACCTACGCGATCGAGATCGCGGAGGACGCCGGCTTCGGCAGCATCGTCGACTCGGCGAGCGGCCTGCCCTCGCCCACGTATCAGCCACCGTCGTCACTGCCGCTCGCGACCACGCTCTTCTGGCACGCGCAGGCCGAGAACGTCTGCGGCGCCGGCACCTTCTCGGGCGTCTTCAGCTTTACCACGCTCGACGCCACCGAGTTCCGGCTCTTCGCCGGCCTCGACGACGCCACCTTGCAGGCCTTCCGCATCGAGCCGGCGAGCAGCGTCGCGCTCGAGGCGTTCACCGGAGTGGAGGTGTGGGGCGCGGCCTACGACGCTGCCAACGACCGCGTCTTCTTCTCCAGCGGCACGGTGCTCTGGGTGTGGCCGGTCGGCGCCGGAACGGCGACCATGCTCGGCACGGTCACCGACGCGACCGCGACCGCGGTCTCGATGGAGGGCCTCGCGTTCGTCGGCAGCACGCTCTACGCCTCGAAGGTGGCGAGCACCGGCGAGGGCGAGGGGATCTACCTCGTCGATCCGGTGACGCTCACCGCCGACCGGGTGATCGCTTTCGCCAATCCCGCGGCGACGATCATCAGCGGCATCGACGCCGACCCCGAGACCGGGCAGCTCTATGGCGTCAACGACGGCACCCTGCGCGGGCTGGTGAGGATCGATCCGGACGGCACCGTCACCGTGGTCACCGACTATCCGGTCGGCGAGACCGACGTCGACGGCCTCGCCGTGGGCGGCGGCAAGGCCTACCTGATCACCGACGATGCGAACGACCAGTGGGCGGTCTACGACTTCACGTCCGGGACCTACACCGGCACGGTGACCAGCCCGTACACGACGACCGAGGTGTTCGCCGCCGGCGCGTGGCTCGGGGAATCGTCCGTGGTCTTCGCCGACGGGTTCGAGAGCGGCGACACGTCGCAGTGGTCGTTGTCGGTGCCATGAGCCTGTCCCCGGACCTCGTCGCCGACATCCTGGTGCGCCAGGGGCGGATCGCTCCCGAGCAGGGCGAGAAGATCAAGACCGAGGCCAAGCTCCTCCCCCACCGGCTGCGCTCGGCGAAGGCGTTCGAGCAGCGCGCGCTCTCCTACGAGCTGGTGCAGCAGCTCCGGCTGCCCGACGCCCGGACCGGCGGCGTCGTCGGCGAGACCGAGATCGCCGAGGCGATCGCGGCCGACGCCGGGCTCGCGTTCGTGCGCATCGACACCCTCGAGCTCGACGCCGACCTGATCGAGACCCGGATGTCGCGGCCGTTCGCCAAGCGCCACCGGATGCTGCCGCTGGCGGTCCAGAACGGCCGCCTGCGCCTGGCCTGCGCGAACCCCTACGACATCGAGGGGGTCGATTCGTTCCGCCGCCTGGCCGGGCGCGAGCTCGAGCTGGTGGTCGCCTCCGAGCCCGACATCTTGAAGGCGATCACCGAGTTCTACGGCCTGCGCCACTCGGTCAAGCGCGCCGAGCGCGACCTCGCCGGCGGCATCGACCTCGGCAACCTCGAGCAGCTCGTGCGGATGAAGAGCGAGGCCGAGATCGAGTCCTCCGACCAGCACGTGGTCAACGCCGTCGAGTTCATGCTCCAGCACGCGTTCGACACCCGCGCGAGCGACATCCACGTCGAGCCCAAGCGCGAGCAGAGCCTGATCCGCTTCCGCATCGACGGCGTGCTGCACGACATCCAGAAGATGCCCAAGGTCGTGCACCAGGCGGTGGTCAGCCGGATCAAGACCATGTCCCGGCTCGACATCGCGGAGAAGCGCCGGCCGCAGGACGGCCGGGTCAAGGCCACCCGCGGCGGGCGCGAGGTCGAGCTGCGGGTCTCGACCCTGCCGGTCGCGTTCGGCGAGAAGGTGGTGATGCGCATCTTCGACCCCGACGTCCTGGTCCAGGACCTCTCGGGGCTCGGCTTCTACGCCGAGGAGCTGGACCAGTTCAACGAGTTCATCGCCCGCCCGCACGGCATCATCCTGGTCACCGGCCCGACCGGCTCGGGCAAGACGACCACGCTCTACTCCGCGCTCAAGGTGATCGGCAGCGACGAGATCAACGTCACCACCATCGAGGACCCGATCGAGATGGTGCACGACGCGTTCAACCAGACCGCGGTGCAGACCAAGGTCGGGATCACGTTCGCCGGCGCGCTGCGCCACATCCTGCGCCAGGACCCGGACGTGATCATGGTCGGCGAGATCCGCGACGCCGAGACCGCCGGCTACGCCACCCAGGCGGCGCTCACCGGCCACCTGGTGCTGTCGACCCTGCACACCAACGACGCCGCCTCGGCGATCCCCCGCCTCGCCGACCTCGGCGTCGAGCGCTTCCTGATCGCCTCGACGCTGGTCGGGGTGATGGCGCAGCGCCTGGTGCGCAAGATCTGCCCGCACTGCGCGGTCGACCGCCACCTCTCCGCCGAGGAGGTCGCGACCCTGCGCCTGACCGTGCCCGACGGCAAGCGCGTGCGCGTCAAGGAGGGCGCCGGCTGCTTCGAGTGCCGCGGCACCGGCTACCTCGGGCGCACCGGGATCTTCGAGATCCTGCCCGTGGACGACGCCGTCCAGGAGCTGATCGTCGCCGGCGCCGGCGCCGCCGAGATCAAGCGCGAGGCGGTCGCGCGCGGCACCCGCACCCTCCGCCAGTCGGCGCTGCGCAAGCTCGCCGCCGGGGTCACCACCTTCGAAGAGGTCGTGCGCGTGACGGGTATTTAGAGGGGGGTTGTTCCACCCCCCCTCCCCGCGCGAGTGCCGGTCTTGATTGAAGGGGGCGCGGGGCCCCTCCCCCGAGTCGGGGCCTTCGGCCCCGCGCGCCTGTGGGCGCGGCGCCGGACCGACGAGCCCAGGAGCACCCGCCCGGCGCCTTGGCGTTTGTGCCCGGACCGAACGGACCGAACGCGGCCCACTGGCATCCCGGGCCCGGGTGTGAGATAGTCGAGTAAAGACGTATTTTCATGGTGTCTTGTCCCGAACGACGGGCGATGCCGACGCCCAACGCCGGGAGCGCGCCAGCTTGCGAGGACGCGGAGAGCAGGAGTCCCGAAGCCGCCGGGGCGGGGAATTGGACGCCGCGGTCGCGGCCGCGATCGAGGAGCTGCGGCGCGGGTCGGGCACGGAGGACGACGCCTGCGTCCTCCACGACTACTTTCACCCCCGGCTGCGCGCGTTCTTCGCCCGGCGCGTGCGCCCGCCCCAGGACGTCCAGGATCTAACCCAAGTTACCTTCATCAAGATCTATAGCAACATCGGGAGGTATCGCGGCGATGCGCGGTTCAGCACCTGGGTGTTCGCCATCGCACGTAACGTCCTGCGCAAGTGGCGCGCCCGTCGGCCACCGGAGGAGGCCGCCGGCGACGGCGCGCCAGCCGGCTCCGAGCCGGCGGACGCCGAGCCCGATCCGGAGATGCACACCGAGGAGCGCGAGCTGCGGGCGCTGGTGCGGCAGGCGATCGACCTCCTGCCCCCGCGCCAGCGGCAGTGTATGGTTCTCCGGGTGGTCCAGGGCCTGAAGTACCAGCAGATCGCAACCGTCATGGGGATCTCGGTCAACTCGGTCAAGGCGCACCTCAACCAGGGGCGCACGCGTCTGGAGGAGCTGATCGCGTCCGCCGCGCACGCGCTGCCGCGGCTGTTCGGCGACGAGCCCGCCGCGAGCCCGGGAGGGGCGCCGTGAGCGTGGCCAGGGGGCGGCCGCCCGCGCCGGTGCCGGACCCCGGACACGCCGACGCCGAGCGGCTGGTCTCCTACCTGCGCTCCGAGCTGCCGACCGCCGACGCCGACCGCCTGCGCGAGCACCTCACGACCTGCCCGGAGTGCGTCGAGCTGCTGCTCGACCTCGAAGCCTTCGAGCTCGGCGGCGCCGCCGCCGCGGACGGCGCCGAGCGCGCCGCCTCCTGGCGCCGGCTGCTGGCGGCGCGCCCGTGGGAGCGGTCGGGCG
>CAZNIX010000273.1:3637-6946 GCA_964573125.1 uncultured Thermoanaerobaculia bacterium | reverse complement strand
CGGTCTACCGCCGGCCGGCCGCGCCGCCGGACGACCTCGCGGCGCGCCGCCGCCCGCCCGAGGTGCCGCCGCCCCCGGGAGGCCTGGCCGCGGCCCTCGAGCGGCTCCTGACCACCCCCGAGCTGGCGAGCAAGGAGTGGGTGTGGCGGCAGTACGACTACACGGTGCGCACCAACACCGTGGTCGGTCCGGGCGGCGACTGCGCGGTGCTCGCGCTCAAGGGGACGCCCCAGGGGCTGGCGCTGACCTGCGACGTCAACCCGGTCTACTGCTGGCTCGACCCCGCCGCCGGCGCCGCCCAGGCGGTCGCCGAGGCGGCGCGCAACCTCGCCACCGCCGGCGCCGAGCCGGTCGGGCTGACCGACTGCCTCAACTTCGGCAACCCGGAAGTGCCGGCCGTCGCCTGGCAGTTCCGCGAGGCGGTGCGCGGCATGGCCGCGGCGTGCGCGGCGCTCGGCGTGCCGGTGGTCTCGGGCAACGTCTCCTTCTACAACGAAACCGAAGGCCGCCAGATCCACCCCACGCCGACGGTGGCGATGGTCGGCGTCGTGCCCGAGATCGACCGCGTCCCGCGCTCCCACTTCACCGTCGCCGGCGACCGCGTCGTGCTCCTCGGCGAGGACCGCGGCGAGTTCGGCGGCTCGGCCTACCTGCGGCTGCTGTTCGGGGTCGAGCAGGGCGTGCCGCCGCGGGTCGACCTCGAGGCCGAATCACGGCTCGCGGAGCTGCTGCGCGTCGTCGCCTTCAACGGCGCCGCGCGCACCGCCCACGACCTCTCGACCGGCGGCCTCGGCGTCGCCCTCGCCGAGGCCTGCTTCGGCGCCGGCCTCGGCGCCCGCGTCGAGCTCCCGCTCGCCGGCCCCGCGCTCTTCTCCGAGACCCAGGCCCGCGCGCTCGTCGCCTGCGCCCCCGGCCAGCTCGACCGCGTGCTGCGGCTGGCCGAGACCTCGGGCGTCCCGGCGCGCGAGATCGGCGAGGTCGGCGGCGCCGAGCTGACGATCGCCACCGACGGCGAGACCGTGCGGCTCGAGATCGGGCCGCTGCGCGAGAAGTGGGCGACGGCGCTGCCGCGGGCGTTGGGGTTCTAGCTCGTTCGGTCGGAGTTGGCCAGGCGAGCGAAGCTAGCTCGTTCGGTCGGAGTTGGCCAGGCGAGCGAAGCTAGCGGCACGCTCGCCGAGCTCGCGTGCCACAAGGGTCGCAGACCCTCAATCGAGATAGCCGAGCGCGCGCAGCTCGTCGAGCAGCTCGCGGTCGGCTCCCGGGCGGACCGGTGCGCCCGGGGTACGGGTCCCCCAGGTCGGGATGGTCGCCGGCGGGTGATCGCGGCGGAAGGCCCGCGTGTACAGCTCGGTCCAGGCGCGGCCGGCGAAATCCTCGGCGCCGGGCAGTCCGATCCCGTAGAGGATCGTCGGCGCGAGGTCGTGGATCGAGATGCCGTCGATGTCGGCGCCGCGCTCGAGATCGGGGCCGGCGGCGATCAGGACGCCGGCGGTGGTGCGGGAGTGGGTGCCGCTGATCTGCCGGATGAACTGCACCGGACCGGCGTCATCGGGGGTGGTGCGGTCGGGCGCGGAGGCGGCGAACGGCCGGCCATCGACGAGCACTTCGTGGGTGGCGCCGGCGGCGCGGACCACCACGACCAGATCCGCGCGCGCGCGGCGCTCGTGATCGCGGGCGTCGCGCACCTCGAAGGCCGGCTCGCCGCCGGCCCAGGTGACGCGAGCGAGCTCCGCCTGGAGGCGGGCGCGCAGCGCCGGCCGCTCCCGCGGCGGGACCGAGTCCCCGAAGCGGACCATCTTGATCGGCCAGGACCTCGGCGTGCCGTAGGTGTAGACCAGAGAGGCCGCGACGTCGACGCCGGCCTCCGAGCGGGTGAGCAACCCGAGCCGCGCGAGCACTTCGTCGAGATCGAACGAGATCCGGGTTCGTTCCCTCGGCGCGGCACGGAAGCCGTGGTCGGAGACCACCAGGACGTTGGTCGCGGCCGGCGCCGCGGCGACGATCTCGCCGATCGCGCGGTCGACCGCCCGGTAGACGCGCGGGATTCGATCGGCGAGCGCGGCGAGCGCGGCGGCGCTCGGCGCCGGAGCGAGGGGGGCGAAGCGCTCGCGCTCCCAGTAGCGCCAGAATCGGTGGCTCTCGACGTCGGTGCTGCGGAAGTAGACCATCATCAGGTCGAACTCCGCGGCCGCCAGCTCCCTGGCGAAGCCCGCCATCACGCGGTCGCGCAGGTGGATCTGATCGGACAGGTCCCACCCGTCGCCGCCGTCCGCTTCGCCGGCGAGGCGCGCGAGATCGGCTTCGAGCGCGGCCGGGAAGGTCTCCCGCTCGCTCTCCCTGAGGATGCGATCGCTGACCACGACGCCCTCGACCTCTTCGGCCGGCCAACTCGCCCACCAGCCGAGCACCGCCACCCGCCGCCCGGCCGCCGAGACCATGTTCCACAACGCAGGCACCTGGCGGTGGTCGGACGAGACCGGCACGTCGCCGTGGACGGAGGGGCGGACGAAGCCGGTGATCCCGTGCTCGTCCGGCCGGCGGCCGGTTGCGATCGTGGTCCAGATCACGGGCGAGAAGCCGTAGTCGGTGGCGAGCGTCGCCCGCGCGCCGCGCTCGGCCAGGGCGTCGAGCGCGGGCAGCTCGCCGCGTTCCCACAGCCGCTCGACCACCGACCACTCGGCGCCATCGATGCCGAAGACGATCATCGGGTGGACCGGGCTCGGTTCCACCGGCGCCGGTTCCGAGCACGCCGCCAGGGCCCAGGCGGCGGCGAGGGCGAGGACCGCGCAGCCCGCGATCCCCGAGCGGCGCGCCGCGGGTCCTTCACGACCGTCGAGCGGCTCCGGTGCGACGGCGCTCGTGGAACCGGACACGAGAGGCTGCCCGGAGCGCCGAGAGGCCGTGCGGCCGGAGATCATCCTTGCGAGGCTACCATCGGCTCCACGGCGCCGCCGGCGGCCGTGGCGGTCGATCGCCTCGATCGGCCCCCCGTCCGGTCGGGGGGGCGAGCTCGCGGCTACTTCAAGTAACCGAGCGCCCCCAGCTCCTCGAGCAGCTCCCGCTCGGCCGTCGAGGGGGTCTCGGCGCCGGGGTCGCGGGTGCCCCAGGTGGCGATCGTGGTCAGCGGGTGGCGGCGGCGGAAGGCGTCGGTGTAGAGCTCGGTCCAGGCGCGGCCGGCGAAGTCTTCCGCGACCGGCAGGCCGAGGCCGTAGAGGATGGTCGGGGCGAGGTCGTGGATCGAGATGCCGTCGAGCGCGGCGCCGGGGGCGACGTCGGGTCCGGCGGCGATCAGGATGCCGGCGGTGGTGC
>CAZNIX010000273.1:0-3627 GCA_964573125.1 uncultured Thermoanaerobaculia bacterium | reverse complement strand
GGTGGGTGCCGGTCATCCGGCCGAGGTGGACGACCGCGCCGGCGAACGGCCCGCCGCCGATCAGGACTTCCCGAGTCGCCCCGGCCCGGCGCACCACGACCGCGAAATCGGCGCCGTCGGCGCGCTCGCGGCGGTTGGCCGCGCGCAGCTCGAAGACCGGCTCGCCGCCGGCCCAGGTGACGCCGGCGAGGTCGCCGGCGAGTCGGCGCAGCAGGGCGTCGCGCCCGCCCGGCGGCGCCGCGCCGCCGAAGCGGACCAGCTTGACCCGCCGGTGGGGCGGCGAGCGGTGGCCGTGGACCAGCGAGGCGGCGAGGTCGACGCCGCCGTCGGCGGCGCGCGTCAGGTAGCCGAGCCGCTCGAGCACGGCGTCGAGGTCGAAGAGCAACTGGATCTTCTCCTCGCCGGTGGCGCGGAAGCCGTGGTCGGAGACCACGAGCACGTTGGTCGAGGCCGGCGCGGCGGCGAGGATCTCGCCGATCGCGCGGTCGGTCGCCCGGTAGACCCGCGGGATGCGGTCGGCGAGCGCCGCCCGCTCCTCGGCGCCCGGCCCGCCGTCCGGGGACGGGAACTTCTCGGGCTCGAAGTAACGCCAGAAGCCGTGGCTCTCGATGTCGACGGCGCGGAAGTAGACGAGCATGAGGTCGAAGCCCTCGAACGCCAGCTCGCGTCCGAGCCACGCCGTCAGCCGGTCGCGGCGGTGCGCGAACTCGGCGACGTCCCACGCGGTTCCGGGCCGCGGCGGCGGCGGCGCCCCGGCGGCGGTGTCCGCGCCCTGCACCCCCGGCCCCGGTTCACCCCAGGCGCGGGTGTCGCCGGAGCCGAAGTCGTCGGCGAACAGCAGCTCCTCGGCGGGCACCAGCGGGGTCCCGGGCCCGCGGTCGAGCCGCGCCTCGAGCGCGGCCGGGTAGGCCCGCCGCTCGCGCTCCTGGAGCGCGCGGTCGCTGACCACCACGCCGTTGACCTCCTCGGCCGGCCAGCTCGCCCACCAGCCGAGCACCGCCACCCGCCGCCCGGCCGCGCTCGCCATGTTCCACAGCGCCGGCACCCGGCGCGCGTCCGAGCTGACCGGCACGTCGCCGCGCGGGGTCGGCACCACGAAGTCGACGATGCCGTGCTCGCGCGGCCGGCGGCCGGTGGCGATCGTGGTCCAGATCACCGGCGAGGAGCCGTAGTCGGTGGCGAGCCGCGCCCGCGCGCCGCGCTCGGCGAGCGCGCGGAGCGCCGGCAGCTCGCCCGCCGCCCACAGGCGCTCGATCGCCGCCCACTCGGCGCCGTCGATGCCGACGACGAGCAGCGGGTGCGCGGGCTCGGGCTGGCGCGCGCACGCGAAGCAACCCCAAACGGCCAGGCCGAGGGCGAGGCCGCCGAGGAGGGCGCGGGCCGGGAGCGGGCGTCCGGGGTCTCGTCGGGCCACGGTCGCCGAGCCTACAGCGGCCCCGCCGGCACCCGGCCGGCGTGGATCGCCGCCACCTGCTCGGCGGTGAACGGCGCGCGGGTCAGAAGCGCCCGCTCCTGCTGGCGCGAGCGGAAGAAGTCGGCGACGTAGTTCATGCGGTCCGAAAGCCGCGCCCAGTCGCGGGCGGCGCTGCCGCGCACGGTGTCGGGAGTGCGGTCGATTGCGGCGAGCACCTCGAGCGCCTCGGCGAGCGCCAGCTCGCGCAGCGCCGGCGGGTACATCGAGCCGTCGGCGAGCGGCGGCAGGTCGGCGCCCAGCTCGAGCCGGCCGGTGGGCAGCGCCAGGGTCATCAGGCAGCGGGTGGCCGCCGTCTTCCATCTCGCCTCGACCCGGCGGATCCAGGGCGCCATCGCGAGCCGGAAGAGACCCGCCCCGAGGAGGCGCAGCCAGAGCGGCAGCGCGACCGCGAACCAGGCCCGGCGCGGGTCGTCGAGGGCGCGGCGGATCGGCGCCGAGAGCGCGCCGTCGATCGCCTCCTGGAGCCGCCGCTGCTCGTGGAGGCCGACCAGCAGGTTGGTGGCGAGGATGCGCTCGGCGCGCCGCTCGGGGTCGGCCTCGAAGCGCGCCTCCCAGAGCTGGGCGAACGCGCGCCGCAGCTCGTCGCCGGTCGCGGGCTCGGGCGCGATCGTCGCCAGAAACGCGTCGCGCGCCGCCGGATCGGGCTCGGGATGGTCGCGGAGCAGCGCCAAGAAGTCGGCGAACAGCGGCGCCAGCAGGGCGTAGACCAGGCGGTTGCCCTCGGCCAGGTGGGCGCTCATGTCCTCGGCGGTCATCCGCGCATAGGCGAGGAAGCGGTCGCTGAGCAGAAAGCCGGTCGGCGTCCACCGCCCGGGCCGCTGGCCCTCGAGACCGAGCAGCCGCCGCAGGTCGGCCGGCAGCTCGTCGTGGCGGATGAACGCGCCCGCCTGCTTCGAGGCCCAGGTGGCGAACGCGCACCAGTTGAGGTCGCGGCCGAAGCCGAGATGGCGGTCGAGCGCGACCAGCAGCTCGTGGTAGGACTGGGTGATCTGGAGGTTGCGCGCCACCGCGTCCTCGAGCGCGACGACCGCGCGCACGCGCTCGGGGGAGGTCAGGGGGCCGTCGCCGGGCATCGGCGCCAGTGTACAGTTGCCGCGAGCATGCCCGCGAGCCCTTCGGATCCGGTCATCGCCGGCGTGCGCGTCACCCACCCCGAGCGCGTCCTCTTCCCCGAGCAGGGGCTGACCAAGCGCGCGCTCGCCGAGTACTACGCCGGGATCGCCGGCCGCATCCTCCCGCACGTCGCGCGCCGGCCGCTGTCAGTCGTGCGCTGCCCGCGCGGGCGCGACGAGGAGTGCTTCTACCAGAAGCACCGCGGCGCGGGGTTCGACCCGGCGGTCGGCGGCATCGAGGTCGCGGAGAAGGACGGCACGGTCGCGACCTACCTCATGGTGCGCGACGCCGCCGGCCTGGTCGCGCTGGTCCAGGCGGGAGCGCTCGAGCTCCACCCCTGGGGCAGCCGCGGCGACCGCCTCGAGCGCCCCGACCGGCTGATCCTCGACCTCGATCCCGGCCCCGGAGTCGCCTGGCCGGCGGTGATCGAAGCCGCCCGCGACGTCGGCCGCCGCCTCGACGCGCTCGGCCTGACCTCGTTCGTGCGCACCACCGGCGGCAAGGGCCTCCACGTCGTCGCCCCGCTCGAACGCCGCGCGAGCTGGTACCGCCTCCAGCGCTTCGCCCACGCCCTCGCCCGATCCCTCGTCGCCTCCGCCCCCGACCGCTACACCGCCACCGCCGCCAAGTCCGAACGCGCCGGCAAGATCTTCATCGACTGGCTGCGCAACGCCCGCGGCGCCACCGCGGTCGCCTCCTACTCCACCCGCGCCCGCCCCGGCGCCCCGATCGCCACCCCCGTCTCCTGGGACGAGCTGCCCACCCTCGAATCCTCCGCCGCCTACACCGTCGCCAACCTCCCCGCCCGCATCGCCGCCCTCCCCGCCGACCCCTGGGCCGGCTTCTTCACCCTCCGCCAGTCGATCACCCGACCCATGGAACGATCCCTCGGCCTCGAACCGTGATCCCGCGGGTGTCCGCTCTCCCTCCCCTCCAGCGCGGGGTGGGCAGGGCGGAGGGGTCTCCTCCCTAGCCTCCAGCGGGGTGGGTGGGCAGGGCCGGGGTGAGGGGCGCCCCCCCCCGGGGCCGCCCCCCCCCCC